>DASSIZ010000124.1 GCA_035691485.1 Terriglobales bacterium | reverse complement strand
AGGCAAGTTCGGACGGTCGAACGTGCAGGCGTACTACGAGATGGACTTTGAAGGCGCTGCACAGACGGCCAACGAAACCACGACCAACAGCTTCCAGCCTCGTATTCGTGAACTCTGGGCCAATGTCGATGCTCCCGGCGGCGTCTCCTTTTCCGGCGGATAAACCTGGAGCTTGATCACCGCCAACCGCACTGGCGTGGGACCGCGCGGCATCATGCTGCCGACACACATCAGCGCATCCCTGGAGGTAGGCTGGCACTACACCCGCCAGGGCGGTGTCCGCGTCTACAAGACTTTCGATCTCGCCAACAAGAAGAAGTTTTACTTTGCGGTGGCGGCGGAAGAAGGGCAAACCACCGTTGCCGGCTCGACTCCCGCCAACACCACCATTTGGGGCCTGCAAGGCAGTCCCACCATTTCTCTGGGTTCTGGCGCCAACTGCAACAACGCGCCCGTCGCAGGGCCGACTATCAATGGGGTTGCGACGACCGGAACTGCCCCGTGCAGCACGTTCGCCAGCGGCCTCTCTCTCAACGCGGCGCCTGACCTGATTGGCAAGATCGCGTTTGAACCCGGCTGGGGCCATTTCGAAATTGGCGTCATGGGACGCTTTTTCCGTGACCGCGTTGCCCTCACTCCCGTGGTCGGCGGTGTGACGGCCAATTCCGGCATTGCCAGTGCCGGCACCAACCATACAACCCCGGCCGCTTCGGTTGCGTTCAATGCGGTCCTGCCCGTGGTCGCCAAGAAGGTGGATATTGTCGTGACCACCCTCGGTGGCCGTGGTATCGGCCGCTACAGCCCCAATGGGACGGATGTTACGATCCGACCCGATGGGACCTTACAACCGCTCCTCGGCTACTCCGGCGCGATCGGAATCGAGACTCATCCGACTCCGAAGCTTGACTTCATGATCTATGCCGGCGACGAGTACATCCAGCGCTCGCCTTACTACACCGCGTTCTCACCTGGCACAGCGACCATCCCGGTCGGCTTCCCAACTGCCGGCGTCGGCTATGGCACCGTCTTCTCCATCCAGAGTGGCTGCCAGGTCGAGATACCGTTAGCCGGGCAGGCGTGCGCGGTTTCCAACCGCAATCTCATGGAGTTCAGTCCAGGGTTCTGGTATCGCTTCTACCGGGGGCCTGCGGGTACGATCCAGTACGGTATGTTCTATTCGTATCAGCGCCGCGCTGTGTGGACGGGAAACCAGAACACGGCAGCTATTCCTGTCCTGGGTGGGCCCCTTGGCCAGCAGCATGAAATCCTGACTGCCTTCCGCTGGTACTTCCCGTAAACCCAACCTTGTCCCTTAACCACGGCAGGCGCCGGTCATTGTGATCGGCGCCTGTCGCCGTTTCTTGCCCCGGAAGCGTACAATTCCAACCGCGCGATTGGACGGCTTCGCGTCCTGTGTGCTGAAAATTTTATTTGGAGGAGTGGCCATGCGCCCCAGAGCCTCTGCTGTGCTCATCGTGGTCGCAGTGTTGAGCCTTGCAGTCCTGATCGGCTGCCAAAATAAAGGCGCCGGCAATACCATCAAGATCGGCGTCATCACTTCGCTCACCGGAAGCCAGGCGGCATTCGGCCAGGCCCACAAGAACGGCTACGCCATCGCGCTGGAGGAGATCAACGCCAAGGGCGGCGTCAACGGCAAGAAGATTGAACTCGACTTTTATGACGATCAAAGCAAGCCGGATCAGGCGGTGCAAGGCGTGAACAAGCTCGTAGACCAGGACCACGTTCCCATCATTATCGGCTCCTATTCTTCCGAGAGCACGCGCGCCATCGTGCCGGTCGTTACCGCCAAGCAGGTCCCCCTCCTCATTCCCACCGCCGTCGCCGACAACATCATGCAAACCGGCTCACAATGGATCTTCCGTCTTTGCGCCGGATCCGGCGACTACGCCAAGTCCACCCTGGATTTTCTGAAGAATAATGGCAATCCTAAGACGCTTGCCATCGTTTACGAGAACACCAACTTCGGGCAGGCAAACTTCAACTCCATGAATGCCCTAGCCACCGCGGCCGGAATGAACGTGGTGGACACGGAGGCCTACCAGGCCAGTTCTCCCGATTACAAGTCGCTGCTCCAGCGTGTGAAGGGTAAGAACCCGGAAGCGGTCTACCTCGCGTCGTACTTGCTGGACGCGACCACGCTCATGCGCCAATCCGAAACCGTGAATCTGAACCCAAAGTATTACACTTCGGCCGGCACCGGCTTCGCCATCGCGGAATTCCCCACCGACAAGGGCGCGGGCAAGTACGCCAACTACACCTACTCCGTGTCCCAGTGGCTGCCGACCGCGAAGTGGGCAGGCTCCAAGGAATTCGACGACAAGTTTTTCCAGCTCACCAAGACTCACCCCTCATTCCACGCTCTGCAAGCTTATGTCGCCCTCATTGTCGCGGTGGAAGCGATGAAGAAGAACATGACCTCGCCGGCGGCGATCCGCGACCAGATTCGTGCCATCGATATTCCCATGACGCCTTTCGGTCCCATTAAGTTCGATGCCAAGGGTCAAAACGCCCACCCGGCTTTGGTGACGCAAATCCAGAATCAGCAATACAAGGTCGTGTGGCCGCCGGATGCCGCCGAAGCCAAGCCGATTTATCCCACGCCGACCTGGGCGGAGCGGAAGAAAAAGGGAGAACTCTAATCTGCGGGTTGCCGGTGGGGTGATGTGGTGGACTGGCTCTATCCTTTCCTGCAAGCGGTCCTGAACGGAATCCTGACGGGAGCGCTGTACGCGCTCATCGCGATGGGGATGGCGCTGATTTTTGGCGTCATGCGCATCGTCAACTTTGCCCACGGCGCCTTTCTCATGCTCGGCATGTACGCCACCTGGGTGATCTTTGAGTACGGCCACGTCAACCCATATTTCGGATTCCTCGCCGCCGGCGCGCTGCTGTTCGCCATTGGCATGGCTGTCTATGCCGGTCTGGTGAGGCATGTCCCGGTCCAGGCCGAGTTCATGATCATCCTGCTTACTTTGGGGGTGTCGCTAATCTCGGTGGATACCGTCCTGCTGGTCTTCGGCGCCGATTACCACCAGTTGAATTTCGCCCTGCTCGGCAAGAATTTCCGCATGGGACAGATCTCGCTCAACGCTCCCTGGCTGATCTCGTTCGCCATCGCGCTACTGGCCGCGTTCGCCCTCTATTTTTTCGTCATGCGCACGATGTTTGGCCGCGCCGCCAGGGCCATCGCGCAGAACCCTTATTCCGCGCCCCTGATGGGAATCAACATTCATCGTGTGCAGGCTGTCACTTTCGGCATCGGCGCTGCCGCCGCCGGCATCGCCGGGGGACTCCTGTTGCCGGTGTTCTACCTGTATCCCGATGTCGGGCATCTCTTCAATTTGAAATCATTTCTCATGGTTGTCATGGGCGGGATGGGATCGATCGAAGGCGCCGCCGCCGCCGGGCTGGTGCTCGGGGTTGTCGAAAGCCTCACCAGCTTGTATTGGGGCAATGAGTGGGCGCTGGTGGTGGATTTCGTGCTCTTTATTCTCGTGCTCTCCTTCAAACCGAGTGGGATTTTTGGGAGCCAGCGCGCATGAAGCGCCCCCAGGTACTCATCGGTGCTGCAATTTTTCTAATCGCCCTCGTGATTCCTGTATTCGTCCGCAATGATTATTTTCTGCAAGTCATTTTCCGGCTGTTTCTTTTCGCGACCCTGGGACTGGCCTGGAACCTGGTCGGCGGTTACGCTGGGCAGTTATCGCTGGGGCACGCTGCCTTCTTCGGCATCGGCGCCTATGGCCTGGCGCTGTTAAGTAAAGGTGCTTCCCCGTGGCTGGCGATCCTGGGGGGCGTTGTGGCGTCCATGGTCGCTGCCGTCATTATCGGCAGCGTGTCATTTCGCTTGCGCGGACCTTACTTCTGCCTCGCCACCATCGCCTTTGCCGAAGTGGTCAGGCTGATCGCCAAGAACTTGCCGAATGTCACCGGCGGTGACGTGGGAACACCGGTGCCCTCTCTGTTCCCGCAGAACACGATGATGTCTTTCTATTACGCGTGCGTGGTGCTGACCATCGCCGCCTTTGCCATCAATGCCTGGGTGGAGCGCTCGCGCTTTGGGTATTACCTGATGGCCATCCGCGAAGACGAGGACACCGCCCTCTCCGTCGGCGTCAACACAGCGCGTGTGAAGTTGTGGTCGCTGCTGCTGAGCGCGGCTATCTCGGCGGTCGCCGGCGCGCTCTACGCCAGCCTGTTTCTTTTTATCGTTCCCGATCCTGTTCTCGGGATCGAGCTCTCGGTTGAAATCTCGATTCTGCCCATGCTCGGGGGCGCCGGGACGCTGCTCGGGCCTGTGGTCGGGTCGCTCGTCCTGGAAACCGCCAACGAAGTGTTTAAGAACATCTTCAAGGAAGCGCACCTGCTGATTTACGGAATTCTGGTTGTGCTGGTGGTGCTGTTTCTTCCGGAAGGAATTGTTGGAACACTCATGCGCAAGTTGCGCTGGTTTAAAGCTGCGCCCCCTCCGGCTTTTGCTGCGACGCCACCTCCAGGTCCGGCGGAAGAGAGCAGGCGCGTACCGCTTCCGCAGCCGGAATGAAAGGGAAGGGCACGGCTTTAGCCGCGCCAACAGGACTTTAGTTGTGTGTCATTCCGAGGGGCTTTAGCCCCTAAGAAATTGGGCCTTACTTGATGCCTCTGCTGGAAATCAAGAACGTCAGCAAGCGCTTCGGCGGGCTGAAAGCCGTTTCCGACGTCTCCATGTCGGTCGCCGCCGGCGAGATCGCCTTCATCGTCGGACCCAATGGCGCCGGTAAAACTACGCTCTTTAACCTGATCACCAGCGTTCACCAGGCGGACGCCGGCAATATCATTTTCGACGGTCACGACATTACCCACTCCTCTCCCGACGCAGCCGCGAAAATCGGCATTGGCCGCACCTTTCAGATCGTCAAGCCGCTGCGCAACCTCACCATCCTGGAGAACGCGATGCTCGGCGCGTTCCTGCACACCTCGTCCGCGCACATCGCCGAGAGGGAAGCGACCAGGGTGCTCGAGTTTCTCGGCATGGCCAAGGTCATGCACCTGCCGGCGCGCGGCCTGGGACTGCCGATGATGAAACGTCTCGAGATTGCCCGCGCCCTCGCCACCAAACCCAAGCTCATCCTGCTCGACGAGGTGGTCGCCGGCCTGCCGACTTCCGAGGCGCTCAGTCTCGCTGACCTGCTCAAGCGACTTCCCGAGTGGGGCATCGCCGCCATCGGTGGCGTTGAGCACGTCATGCAAGTGGTCATGAAGATCGCCGACCGCGTGGTCGTACTCGATTATGGCGTGAAGATCGCGGAAGGCAAGCCCCAGGACGTCGTTCAGTGGCCGCAAGTGATCGCCGCCTACCTGGGGTCGAAGTACAAGGAATTGCTGAAATGAGCGCCAACGGGAACGAACTGCTGCAGATGAACGAGGTCGAGGCCTCGTACGGCGATTTCCAGGCGCTGTTCAACATCACCCTGAAAGTCAGTCGAGGTGAGATTGTGACCCTGATCGGCGCCAACGGCGCCGGCAAAACCACCACCCTGCGCGTTATCAGCGGCCTGCTGCGCGCGAAAAAGGGCTCCATCACCTTCGACGGTCAGAACATCAGCAGGACGCCCGCGCACGAAATCGTGGCGCGCGGCATCAGCCACGTGCCGGAAGGCCGGCAACTGTTTCCTTATATGACCGTCGAAGAGCACCTCGTGCTCGGCGCTTACATCGACCGCACACGTCCCCGGATTCCGCAATTGCTCGAAGAGCAGTACGCCATGTTTCCGCGCTTGAAGGAACGCCGCAGGCAACCGGCAGGGACGCTCTCCGGCGGCGAGCAGCAGATGGTCGCCATCGCGCGCGGCCTCATGTCGGAACCCAAACTGCTGCTGCTCGACGAGCCTTCGCTCGGCCTTGCTCCCAAGCTGGTGGAGGAAGTTTTTGCCAAGATCCGCCAGATCGGCGAAAAGGGCGTTACCGTCATGGTAGTGGAGCAGAATGTGGTGGACGGTCTCAGCGTCTCCACCCGCGGCTATGTGGTGGAGAATGGCGCGGTCATTCTTCAGGGTCCATCGGCGGAATTGCTCAGTAACGAGAACATCCGCGCTGCCTACCTTGGTCTGTGAGCGATTTTCTTGTATTATTTTGCAACTAATTATTTAGGTGACAAATCTCATGATTGCCCGTCTAATGAAATGAGACGCCAATCGAGGAGGAACCGGCCGCTTGCCGCCGAGAAAGTCTCAGACCCTGACGGAAGCCGAGCTTCGCCTGATGAACGTGCTATGGCAGAAAGGCTCGGCCACCGTGCAGCAGGTACTCGACAGCCTGCCCGGCAAGCCGGCGCTGGCGTACAACTCCGTGCTTACCACCATCCGAATCCTTGAGAACAAAGGCTACGTCAAGCACCTGAAGGATGGGCGGGCGCACGTCTACACGCCGCTGCTGGGTAAAAGGGAAGCGACGCGCTTCGAGATCCGCCACCTGGTGAATCGCTTCTTCAAGAACTCGCACGAACAACTGGTGTTGAACATATTGCAGGACGACAGCATTGACGAAGCCGAGTTGAAGAAGCTTCGCCGCATGCTGGAAGGCGGGACGCAGGAACGATGAACGTCTTTTACAGCCTGTTGATCGCCGCCGCCCAGGGAACGGCTGAGCGAATTTTACATTCGTTTGTCCTCGGTATCGCACTTACAGCGTTTGCCTGGGTACTGCTGCGGGTCATCCCGCGACCCAATGCGTCCACGCGCTTCGCCGTGTGGTTTACTGCGCTGCTTGCAACCGCGTTCCTGCCGCTCGCCGACAGCTCTTTGCATGTGCTTGGGAGGACGGCACCGGCAGTGCATCCTTTGGTCTCTGTCCCGCCTTCCTGGGCCCTCTACCTCGCGCCGGCATGGGCTGGCGCCGCCGCGATAGGCTTGTTGCGTGTCGGGGTTGGCCTTAGCGAGTTGCGTCGCCTGCGCCAGAGTTGCCGCGCGATTGGGAACGCCGATCCGGCATGGCAAGCCACGGCCACGCGTATTTGTCCGTTACGGCGCATCGAGATCCTGACTTCCGACCGCGTTCACGTTCCCACCGCTCTCGGCTTCTTCAAGCCGATGGTCGTGATTCCCGCCGGTCTTCTTGATCAGCTTTCACCGACGGAGATGAACCAGGTCCTGCTGCACGAACTGGCACACCTTCGCCGCTGGGATGACTGGACCAATGCATTGCAAAAGCTGGTCAAGGCGCTGCTGTTCTTCCATCCCGCCGCTTGGTGGATGGAGCAACGGATTGCGCTGGAGAGAGAAGTGGCGTGCGACGACGCCGTGCTGGCAGAAACATCCAGCCCTCATGCCTATGCCAGGTGCCTGGCCGGCTTGGCCGAAAAAAGTTTCGCCCGCCGCAGCACCGCGCTGGTGCAGGCGGCGGTAAACCGGGTTCGCCAGACCACGTTACGCGTCGCTCGAATTCTTGACGTAAATCGCCCGAAAACCGCCACCGGGGGGAAGATTTCTGTTGCTTTGGTGGCGGCTTTCACATGCGCCTGCGTCGGCATCGTCTCGCAGTTACCGCCGTTGGTGAGCTTCCAGGATCAAGCTACATCACTCGCCATCGCAAGACCTGCCCTGCCGGTTCCCCCGCAGCTTGCGCTGAATCGGTCCGCCGTCGATCTACCGCCATCCGCTATCAAGAGGCCCGCTTCTGCGCCTCGCCTGATCCAAGCGAAGTCTAACAACAGGTCCGCCGCTGAACTCGGGCGGCAAGGATCGCAGGCGTTGCGTCCTCGCCCGGTGCTCGCCCGAACGGTTTCACCAGGCGCGCCGCGCGTCATTCAAGCCAAAGTCAAGGCGATGCCGCAAACACCTGTAACCACGGGCGTGCTCATCATCTTTGTCGACGACCCGGTTTTTGGACCTACCCCGATCGTGTTTCACTTTGCGGTTTGGCACGCCGCTCCGGCGCGGTCGCCGGCAGAGCCTCAAAAGAACATTTAGGAGAATTTGTGACTGTAATCGGAGATTTTGCGCGAAATAAAACTAATCAATTAGTTGATATCAACAAAGAGGTGAACCTGTGAAAACCTGGATAGCAGATCAATGGAAGAGGATCGTGGCGCGACCGCTGATCACGTCGGTCGTCGCCTTCGCCATGATCATGTCTTGGGGCGCACTTGAATTCGCGCGTCCCACAAATGTGCATGCAGCCTCCGCCGCTCCTGCCGCGGCGGCCTTGGACCCCGACAGCGTCAACGCCATTCTGGCGCTCGACAAAGCCATGGAAACCCTGGCCGCGCGCGTAACGCCGGCGGTCGTGAACGTCACTGTCGCTTCCCGCTCCTCCGCGCACTTGACGAGCGACAATGACGATGAGCAGGCGCCGCAGATGCCGAACTTGCCGCCCGGCTTCGGACAATTCTTCGGTCCCCAGTTCCGCCAATTTCAATTCCGGCAGCGGCCGCAGATCGAGCACGTCGGCGGCAGCGGCGTCATCATTTCCCCTGACGGTTACATCGTCACCAACAATCACGTGGTGGACGGTGCGGTAGACATCAGCGTGACCATGAGCGATCGCCGCGTGCTTCCCGCGAAACTTGTCGGCGCCGACCCGCTCACCGATCTTGCCGTCATCAAGGTCGCCGGGAGCAATTTCCCCAGCGTCCCCTGGGGCGATTCCACGCAATTGCATCCCGGGCAGACCGTGCTCGCTTTCGGCAATCCGCTCGGGTTCCGCTTCTCCGTGACCCGCGGCATCGTCAGTGCGGTAAACCGCCCGAATCCGTTTTCCGATAACGCTCGCAAGCCCGGCCAGTTCATCCAGACCGACGCCGCCATCAACCAGGGCAATTCCGGCGGACCGTTGGTCGACGCGCGCGGCCAGGTGATCGGGATCAACACCTTCCTGATCTCGCCCTCAGGCGCTTTTGCCGGCATGGGCTTTGCCATTCCCACGCAAGTCGCTCGTCCCACGGTGGACACTCTGATCAAGTACGGCAAGGTCGAGCACGCCTACATGGGCATCGGCATCAGCGACGTGACGCCGGCCAACGCCCGGTTCTTCCACCGGCAAGACGCCTCCGGCGCGGTCATCACGCAAGTTGAGCCCGATGCGCCCGGAGCAAGGGCCGGGCTGAAGATCGGCGACGTAATCACCGAAGTGGACGGGCAGAAGGTCGATGACGCCGGACAACTGCAGGTCATCGTCGGCCAGAAGCGTCCCGGCACCAAGGTCAACGTGCAAGTTGATCGCGATGGCAAGTCCGTCACCGTTCCGGTCACGGTCGAAGCCATGAATCGAACTACCGAACGCGCTGTCTCCGGAAGTGAGCACGGCAAAGCGCGCTGGGGCCTTGGCCTCACCGACCTCAACGCCGATACCCGCCAGCAGTTGCGGCTTCCTGGTGATATGCGGGGCGCTCTTGTCGGTCGCGTCGAGCCCGGAAGCCCGGCGGACAATGCCGGTCTGACCCAAGGCGACATCATCCTGCAGGTCAATCGCAAGGACACCCCCACCGCGGCTGATGTCAAAGACGCGCTCTCGAAAATTCCTGAGGGGCAGGACGTTATGTTGCTCGTCCACTCCAACGGCGGCAATAGTTTCCGCGTGTTGCACTCGGCAGAAAAGTCGGAGAAGTCTTCCGGCTAGCGCGCCTGCAATTCTGATCCTCTCACCCTTGTTGCTCCCGCACCCGGAGCAACAAGGGTAATTTCTTGTCTTGCCCTTTGTGCCCTCCAGTCCAGGCGATAACAACCCTCCAAAAGCAACGCGGCGGGCGCTCATGCCCGCCGCAATTAACTTTCAGTTCGAAATTCTAAACCAAAACTCCTACTGCTTGCCCACGCCTGCTGCGCGGGAGCGCGTCGCGATCACCCGCCTTGCGCTCTCGGTCAACTGCTTGGCCTGCGGCAGAAGTTCCAGAGCTTTGGCCACTTGCGGGTCTGCCTCGGCCCTTGCCCGCAGCCCGGCATCCACCCCAAACACCTCGGTGAACAATTCACCCTTAATGTTCGATTTCACCCAATCCAGGTTCTGCTGCAATTCCGGCTCGGTCCACGGGACTTTGTTGGCGTTCAGAAACTCCCGGAACTGTTGTGTGACTTGGTCATCCACCGTGAAGCTCTTCTGCACCTGGTGATTGCTCAGAAACTTCTTCGCGAAATCGAAAAAGACATAGTGGATCTGCATTTCGTTCTGGAACCGGTTCGCCTTGGGCGTGGCGAATTTCACGTCCGGAGTGATGCCGTCACCCCCATAGACCGTCCGCCCGCTATCGGTGGCTTTCGACTCCCGTCCGGCCGTGTTGTCCTGGCTGCCGGCGCCATAGTAATAATCATAGAGCGACACGCCGGTGTATTTGCGCTGGATCAGACGTCCGCTAGGCGTGTAATACTTCGCGGTGGTCAACGCCAGTCCGGTATGGTCAGACAAAGGATACACCGTCTGGACCAGTCCCTTTCCAAACGTGTTTTCGCCCAGCACCAGGCCGCGATCATGGTCCTGGATCGCCCCCGACACAATCTCCGCCGCCGAAGCCGTGCCGCGGTTCACCAGCACAACGATCGGGTACTCCTTCCCGCCGTTCCCGTTTTTTGCCCGGTAAACGATCTCCGGTGACGAACGTCCGCGTTGTGACACGACCACCGCGCCCTTCGGCAGGAAACGGTCGGCGACCGACACCGCTTCTTTCAGCAACCCGCCCGGATCCTGGCGCAGGTCGAGAATCAATCCATTCAAGTTCCCGAACTCCGCCAGCGCCATGTCCAGTTCGTGATCGGTGGTTTCGATGAACGAGCTGATATGCAAGTAGCCAACGCCCGGCCGCACCAGAAAGTGCACATCCACGCTGTGACGCGGAATCTCGTCTCGCGTGACGTTGAATTCCAGCGGCTTCTGCGCTCCCTCGCGCACAATGCTGATCTGAACTTTCGAACCGCGCGGCCCCTTCACCAGGTCGGCGACGTCGGCCGTCGTCATGTTGTCCGTCGGCTTGCCGTCGACGGCCAGGATGACGTCACCGGCGCGGATTCCAGCCTTGTAAGCGGGAGCGCCTACAAACGGCGAAATCACCACGATCTTGTTGCCTCGCGGGCCGATCTCCATGCCCACGCCGAAATAATTGCCGCGCTGCTCTTCATTGAGCTGGGCGAACGCCTTCGGATCGAAGAAGGTCGAATGCGGGTCCAGCGAACGCAGCATGCCGGGGATGGCCCCGTCGTAGATGGCCTTGTCCGCCTTTACCGGCTCAGCGTAGTTCTGCTCCACCACGTCGTAGACCTGCGTAAACTGCCGCAGGTTCTGTTGCATGTCGGTGTCGTCACTCTGCTCGGATCGGACGCGCTGCCCGAAGACCACGCCCAATAATCCGGAAACCATGAGAATTACGACCAGGACCAATAACGACCGGTTCAGCTTTTGCATAGGCATACGGTTTCGCCCGCGGTAGCAACACGGACCCTTTGTATAAGATGCGCGACAAGCCCCCACGACTGCACTACTTGGCCCAGGCAGGCCGATTTTTCTGGTAAGAAAAAAGCCCGGCGATCATCCGCCGGGCCAAGTCACCGATTGTGCAACGTTCATTTCCCCTGGCTAGGAGCTGACTGCAAACTCGCCTTCCTTAATTCCGGCTTCGCGGGCAGGACCGTGCTGCGCAGTGACAACTGCCCCAGACGGCACAAATTGATGGCCTCGGCCAGCACCCGCGTGGACTCCTGCGGCGCATGGAATCCCATCGAGTTTTCCGACATCGCAAAGTCCAGGTAGAAGCTTGCCTTGCGCTGGAAGTCGCGCGCCTTCTCCAACTCGGCATCGGTCGCGCCCATCGTTTTTGCCGTATTGATGTCGCGGACCAGGTCGATCAGCGCGTCCATGGTTACGTTGCGTTCGTTGAAGAACCGCGTCTGGATCTCCTCCACCCGTCCTTTGATTTCTTTCTCGTCCCAGTGATGGCACTGCTGGCATGACCGGTTGATGTTCAGCAAGGGGCTGCGGACATGGTGGTCGCTGATCTTGAGCCCGCCCTCGCGCCGGTATGGCATATGGCAATCCGCGCAAGCCACGTTGGAGCGCGCATGGATGCCCTGGCTCCACATCTCGAACTCCGGATGCTGTGCCTTCAGCATGGGGGCGCCAGTTTCGCCGTGCACCCAGTCTTTGAATTTCTCGTCATCATAAAATTGGACGATTTTCTCGACTTCCACTCCCTTGGACCACGGGAACGTCAGCCGCTTGTCCGGGGGCTTGAAGTAGTACTCCACGTGGCATTGCGCGCATACGTAGGAGCGCATCTCCTGCACGTTCGCCTGCTTGTTGACATCGAAATCCGCGACTCCCTGCGACGCCTTCAAGGCCCGGATCCCTTCGATGAACGCCGGCCTGGTGATTCGCAGTTGCATCGTGTTCGGCTCGTGGCAATCGATGCAAGCTACCGGGTGCTTGACCAGTTTCACCGCCTCTGCGTACGGCATCTTGCTGATCTTCTCGAAGCCCGCCGTGATGTCGCCGTTGCCCTGTTCCAGGTACGCCTTGTACAGCGACGCATGGCAGTTCAGGCACGTGCCCGGCTGCTTCGCGAATTTCTGCCGGCCGGTGTAGATCTGGTCGGTCAGCATGTACTCATGTCCGCGGCGCTCGCGGTAATCGGCCGAAAATGCGTATCCTGCCCACATCTCTTTCAGGCGCGGATCTTTTTCCAGGTTGGAGCGCGCGATCGTCAGACGAGGATCGTCTTTACTGGTGTTCAACTGCGCCTCGTCACCCCCGAACTTCGTCGCCTGTTCCTGTTTCGTGCGCAGGTAGAGGTTGTACTGCATGGGGAAGTTCTTCCCCCAGGTGGCCGGGTCATCGATCTTGTCACTGAGTTCCACCGTCTTATAGAACGGGTTCTTGGCTTCCTGCCGGTGCTCAAAGACATTCACCAGCAGCCCCGTCGCGGCCACCGCGGCGATTGCCGCCAGCACTACCGTGATCGTCAACAGACGCTTGTTGATCACCGTTTCTTTCTCGTTGCTCATGGCAGGTTTCCTTCAAGCGAGGTATTGGTGGAAGCCACCGCTTCCGAGTGTCCGCTCGACGCGTGGCAGCGGATGCAGCTCATCTCTGCCGCTTCCCGGTGCGTGCCCTCCGCCATCGCCACCACGTCCTGGTGACAGTTACGGCAGGCCTCTTCCGTCACGCGATGATTGCGGTTCTTGATCTGGATGGAATCTGGAAATCGTCCCGATGTGAACGCCAGCGAATGGAAGAACCCGTTCGACGTCTTCGTCGCATACTTCGCCAGCAGGCCGGGTGGCGTATGACAGTCATTGCATTTTGCCGCCGCGTGATGGCTCCCCTTCTGCCATCCGCTGTAGTACTCCTTCATCACGTGGCAGTTGGTGCACGACTCGGGATTGTTCGACAGGTAGGAGTAGCCGCGCGCGTAGATAAACGTGTAGGATCCGATTCCCAGCGCGGCTCCCAGCACGATGCCCAGCCCGATCGTGATCGTCTTGGCTTTCATTGGCTCCGCCAGCTCGTGCCCCGATTTCTGATGGACCCGTTTTCGCTAACCGCGGATTTTCCCGCCGGTCAGCCTCTTCCGCCGTGACCCGCATCACCTCACGATGTCACCCACCGCACCCGTGCGCGTGACGCCAGAATTGGGAACGGGATTCGAGGCCGGAGGCGGTGTCGTCCCGAGTTCGCCGCGAGCGAGGGAATCCAGGTATTTGCCTGAGGACAACCGATCGTGAAGGTTCTTCCGGAAGAAATTACTGAGGAAACAAATGTGACAGAAGCAGGTTCGATTGCCAATTTCAAATCATCCGCACTGCGCCGGCACCCTGATCTTCACCACCAGCCCGCCGCCTGGCGCATTCGCCGCCGCCACCGTTCCGCCGTGCAGCCGCACCGCGCGGTCGGCAATCGCCAGTCCAAGTCCAGCCCCTCCCGTGTCGCGCTCGCGGGCATTGCCGACCCGGTAAAACGGACGGAAAAGGTTCTGTAGCTCCGAGTCCGGAACTCCCGGCCCGTGGTCGCGGACGGTGATCTCGGCCGTCGAATCGTGATTCGCCAGCGTGATCTCGATTTCGCTGCCTGAAGCCGTATATCGCACCGCGTTGCGCACCACGTTTTCTACCGCGCTGCGCAACAGTTCCGGACTGCCCTCGGCCGTGCACTTTATGTTTCCGACCATGCGCACGGCGCAGCTCCGCTCCTGGGCTTCAAACTCCGCGTCCTCCGCCACCTCTTTTACGATCTCATCCAGCCGCACATGGGATTTGTCCGGCGGGCCCGCCGCTCCCTGCATGCGCGCCAGCGATAGCAGTTTCCCGATCATTTCATTCAGCCGCTCGGCCTCCCGCTCAATCCTGTCCAACGCGGACGAGGCCTCCTCGCCGGCTCTTTGTCGCGCCAGGCCCAGGGCCACGTTCAACCGCGCCAAGGGAGACCGCAGTTCGTGCGAAATGTCGCTGATCAGCTGTCGCTGGCTGATCATCAACTGCTCGATCCGGTTGGCCATCTGGTTGAAGTCGCTTACCAGTTCACCCAGTTCGTCGCGCCGACGTTCGAGTTCCGCCGGAGCGCGCGCGCTCAAGTCTCCCGCCGACAACTCGTGCGTCGCCTGTCGCAGCCTCAGGATGGGACGGGTCAGGTACAGCGTCAGCAGGTAACAGATTAATCCTGACAGCAGAATCGCAGCCGCCCACTGCTCGATCTGCGCGCGCGCCAGCCGGCGTACCGTCCCCACCGGACCGCGCGGCATTTCCCCGACCATGATGTAGACGCGTCCGCTCGGCCCAGTGGTTCTCTGTGCCGCCATCGCCGACGAGCCTTGGATGGTGAACGCCGGCTCGCCCCCCAGGCCGGCATGTGGCGCCAGGTCACGCATGCTCTTGGACGCCCGGCCGGCGATCAGGTTCCCGTTTTCGTCAAACAGCGCTGCGCGAATGTGCGACGACGCATCCAACCGCTGGAAATAATTGTTCAACGCCACCATGCCATAGCGGTCCAATTCCTCCGCCGCCGATTGCGCATACAATGCCACCGCGTCGCTGGTCGCGCCACGCCAGCGCGAGACGATTACCTCCGGCTGGATGCCCCAGGTATAGATCAGCACCGCGCCCACCACTACCATCGTCACCCAGAAAATCAGGAAGATTTTTAGGAACAGGCTGCGCACCGGTTAACGCTCCTCCTGCCGCGTAAAGACATAACCGACGCCACGGATCGTCTTGATCCGTTCGTTTCCGTCGCTGTCACCGAGTTTCTTCCGCAGCTTGCTCACGTGCATGTCAATGCTGCGGTCGTAGGGCATGAACTTTCGCCCCAGGACGTTTTGCGCCAGTTGCTCGCGCGTGACCACCTGTCCCGAGGCCCGCATTAACGCTTCCAGCATCCCGAACTCCACGGAGGTCAGCTCCACGGGGTCTCCTGCTCGCCGTACCACCCGCGCTGCCGGATCCAATTCCACATCACCGACCACGATTCTTTCCAGCGGTGGCGACGTCGGTGTCTGCGTCCGGCGCAAGATGGCGCGGATTCTCGCCAGCAGTTCCCGCGGGTTGAACGGCTTCGGCAGGTAATCGTCGGAGCCGATCTCCAGACCCACAATACGGTCCACATCATCGCCCCGCGCCGTCAGGATCAGCACCGGCACCCGCGATTCCGCGCGCAGCTTCCGCAGCACGTCCAGTCCGCTCATCCCCGGCAGCATCACGTCCAGCACCACCATCACGTGCTCACCCGAGAGAGCTCGCTTCAAGCCCTCTTCGCCGTTGTGTACGGCTTCTACGGCGAAACCTTCCGGCGTCAGGTACTCTGACACCAGGTCGCAGAGCTCCACATCGTCATCGACAATCAGCACACTTTCCATTGCTGGCTTCAGTGTAGTCGATTCAGCTCTATAACAATCCATCCTCGATGAGCTAATTGCGTTTACAAACTTTTACGTTCTTTTGACCGACTCTTTACTCCCATGTCGGCGGCATCGGAGTTAAATGGGTGTCAATCAATGGTGCTCGCCCAAGACCCGGGCACCAGGACAGCGGCTGGGGGTGCCTCCTGAAAACCAGCCGTTGCTGCGGATGGCATGCTCCTCGGTTGCTCCTCCGAACGGGCTATCGGGAGCTGCCATCCCGCATTCGCGCCGGACAGTTCTTGGATCAAGAGTCTCCTCTCCTGAATCAGGTGACCAGCTGTCCGGCGTGAACAGCCACTAGCTGCCGGCCACTAGCCACGGTAGTCCTGCATTTACAAACTTTTACCCCTCGCTGACTGACTCTTTACCCTACTCGGCTTCCTCCCGTGTCCAATCTAGTAGCACTCGGAGAAATCTTATGAAGTACCTCAAGAGCAAGTGGATCGTGGTTGTGGCCCTGGTCATCGCCGTGGCCGTGTTTGCCGCCTTCGATTTTGGACGTACGCCCACGCCGAAATACTTCACCTCCAACGTGGAGCGTGGCGACATCAATGACGTCGTCGAAGCTACCGGCACCATCAATGCCGTTACCACCGTGCAGGTCGGCTCCCAGGTTTCGGGCACGATTTCCAAGCTTTCCGCCGACTTTAACTCGCACGTGACCAAGAACCAGGTGGTGGCGCAAATCGACGATTCACTGTTCCGCGGGGCGTTCCTGCAAGCGCAGGCCGATCTCCAGGACGCACGTGCCAACCTCGCCGCCGCTAAGGCTGGCCTGGTGAAGGCGCAGGCGACCGCCGAACAGACCTCGGCCGACTATCAGCGCAATTCCGCGCTCGCCAAGGAAGGCGTCATTGCACAGCAACAGCTCGACCAGGCGAAAGCCAATGCCGACACCGCGCAGGCTGCCGTCAACGCCGCCAAGGCGCAGGTCACGCAAGCTGAGGCCCAGGTTTCCCAGAAGGCCGCTGCTGTTTCGGTGGCGCAAACCAACCTCGACCACACCACCATTCGTTCGCCGATCGATGGCACCGTGGTTGCCCGTAATATCGACGTCGGCCAGACCGTCGCCGCGTCGTTGCAGGCTCCCACGTTGTTCAACATCGCGCAGGACCTCACCAAGATGCAGGTCTATGCCGCCACCGACGAGAGCGACGTCGGCCAGATCAAGGTCGGCCAGCCCATCACTTTCAAGGTTGACGCTTTTCCGAAAGACACTTTCCGCGGTGTTGTCTCGCAGATTCGCATGAATGCCACCACCGTGCAGAACGTGGTGACCTACAACAC
>DASSIZ010000123.1 GCA_035691485.1 Terriglobales bacterium | reverse complement strand
ACCTTGTCTTTCTGGATGGCGTACTGCACGTTCATCAGGCCGACGACCTGCAGGGCGCGCGCGAGGCGGAACGTGTAGTCACGGATCGTGTCGAGCTGCGGTTTCGGGATGTCGACCGCCGGCAGCACGCAGGACGAGTCGCCGGAGTGGATGCCCGCTTCCTCGATGTGCTGCATGATGCCGCCGATGACGACGTCTTCGCCGTCGGAGAGCGCGTCCACGTCCACCTCGATCGCGGCTTCGAGAAAATGGTCGACCAGCACCGGCCGCTCCTGCGAGTACTGCACCGCTTCCTTCATGTAGCGGACCACGGATTCATCGTCGTAGGCGATGACCATGGCGCGCCCTCCGAGCACGTACGATGGCCGCACCAGGACCGGGTAGCCGATCCGGTTCGCCCCGGCGACGGCTTCCTCGATGGAGGTCGCCATGGCGCCCGGCGGCTGCGGAATCTGTAATTCGTCGAGCAATTTTCCGAAGCGCTTGCGGTCTTCGGCGAGATCGATGGATTCCGGCGACGTGCCGATGATGGGCACGCCCGCCGCCTTCAGCGGTAACGCCAGGTTGAGGGGCGTCTGCCCGCCGAACTGCACAATCACCCCGATGGCTGCGCCCCCCTGCGCTTCGTGTTCGTAGACCGCCATCACGTCTTCGAAAGTGAGGGGCTCGAAATAAAGACGGTCGCTGGTGTCGTAGTCGGTGGAAACCGTCTCCGGGTTGCAGTTCACCATGATGGTTTCGTAGCCGTCTTCGCGCAGCGCGAAGGAGGCATGGCAGCAGCAGTAGTCAAACTCAATTCCCTGCCCGATGCGGTTGGGCCCGGCGCCGAGAATGATGACCTTCTTGTTCGCGGTGGGCGCGGCCTCGTCTTCATCTTCGTAGGTCGAGTAAAGATAAGGCGTGTAGCTCTCGAATTCGGCGGCGCAGGTGTCCACGTGCTTGTAGACAGGCATGACGCCGCGTGACTTGCGCAGATGGCGGATCTTCTCGGCCGCGCCGCGCCCGTTGGAAACTCGCCACGCATGCGCCAGCCGCGCGTCGGAAAGGCCGGCGCGCTTGGCTTCTCGAACCGCGTCGGTCGGAATCGATTCGATGGGGTGCTTCTCCGCCTCGAGCAGCGTGTCGTTAATTTCCTTGAGCTGGTAGAGGAACCACGGATCGATCGAAGTCATCTTGGCCAGCTCTTTGACGGTGTGCCCCTGGCGCAACGCATAACGCAGGTAGGACAGGCGCTCGGGATGCGGCGTGACCAGGCGCTGGGTAACGATCTTGGGCTCGATCTCGTCGGCGCCGGCCTTTTTGCCCGTATCCAGCGAACGCACCGCCTTGAGCAACGCTTCCTTGAAGGTGCGGCCGATGGCCATGACCTCGCCGACCGACTTCATCTGCGGGCCTAGAGCCTCATCGGTGCCGGCAAATTTCTCGAACTGCCACTTGGGAATTTTGACCACCACGTAGTCGAGCGTCGGCTCGAAGCAGGCGGGAGTCTTGCGCGTGATGTCGTTGGGAATTTCGTCGAGGGTGTAGCCGACGGCGAGCTTGGCGGCGATCTTCGCGATGGGAAAACCGGTGGCCTTGCTGGCCAGCGCCGAGGAGCGCGAGACGCGCGGGTTCATCTCGATCACGACCATGCGCCCGGTGGTCGGCTGCACCGCGAACTGGATATTCGAGCCGCCAGTCTCGACGCCAATCTCCCGAATGACGCGGATGGCGGCGTCGCGCATGCGCTGGTACTCGCGGTCGCTGAGGGTCTGGGCGGGGGCAACGGTGATGGAGTCGCCGGTGTGGACCCCCATGGGATCGAAATTCTCAATCGAACAGATGATGATGACGTTGTCGCGGAGGTCGCGCATGACCTCCAGCTCGAATTCCTTCCAGCCGAGCACCGACTCCTCGATCAGGACTTCGTGCACGGGCGACAGGTCAAGGCCGCGCGCCAGCAGCTCGACCAGCTCTTCGCGGTTGTAGGCAATGCCGCCCCCGGTGCCGCCCAGGGTGAAGCTTGGCCGGAGAATGACCGGAAAACCGATTTTGCCGGAGAACTCCAGGCCATCGCGAAGATTGTTCACCAGCGCGGATTTTGGCACGTCGAGCCCGATGCGCGTCATGGCATCTTTGAACATCAAGCGGTCTTCGGCCTTCTTGATGGCTTCGATCTGGGCGCCGATGAGCTGGACGTTGTACTTTTCCAGCACCTGCGCGTCGGCAAGTTCGACTGCCAGGTTGAGCGCGGTCTGGCCGCCGACGGTGGGAAGCAGGGCGAAGCCGCGTCCGCCGGAAATTTCCGATTCCACCCGGATAATTTCTTCCAGGTAGGTGCGGGTGAGCGGCTCGATGTAGGTGCGGTCGGCGAACTCGGGATCGGTCATGATGGTCGCCGGGTTGGAATTGGCGAGCACCACCTCGTATCCTTCCGCCTTCAGCGCCTTGCAAGCCTGCGTGCCCGAGTAATCGAACTCGGCCGACTGGCCAATGATGATCGGCCCGGATCCGATGATGAGGATTTTCGAGATGTCAGTGCGCTTGGGCATTTTAGGGTCGCTGATCGATGGCAAGACAAACCCGGCTCATCCGATGCTCCTTCCCTTCCACTCCTTCATCATGGCCGTAAAATCGTCAAACAAGTAATGCGAATCATGCGGCCCCGGGCTCGCCTCCGGATGGTACTGCACCGAAAACAGCGGCAGATTCCTGTGGCGCAGGCCTTCCAGCGTGTTGTCGTTCAGGTCCATATGCGTCAGTTCGACCTCGCTCATGGGCAGCGAGTCGGGGTCAACCGCGAAATTATGATTGTGCGCGGTGATCTCGACTTTGCTGGTCAGTAGCTGCTTCACCGGGTGATTGCCGCCGTGGTGTCCGAACTTAAGCTTGTAGGTCTTGCCGCCGAGCGCCAGTCCGACCAGCTGATGGCCCAGGCAGATGCCAAATATCGGGACACGACCCATCAGGCGGCGGATGTTTTCCTGGGCGTAGGTGCAGGGCTCGGGATCACCGGGACCATTGGACAGGAAGACGCCGTCCGGTTTGAGCGCCAGCACGTCCTCGGCATTGGTCTCGGCCGGAACGACGGTGACGCGGCAGCAGCCGCTGACCAGCTTGCGCAGGATGTTGTGCTTGATGCCGAAGTCGTAGGCGACGACATGGTGTTCGGGCTCTGCGTCCTTGACCCCGACAACCTCGGTAGGATCGATGGAGCGCTCGCCGGTATCCCACACGTACCGTTGCTTGGTGGTGACGACCTTGGCGAGGTCGGTGCCGTCCATCTTCGGGATGGAGCGCGCCTTGGCGATCAGCTTGTCAGTGTCGGTCTCAATGGTCGAGATGACGCCGCGCATGACGCCGTGGTCACGCAAGTGCCGGACCAGCGCGCGCGTGTCAATATCGGCCAAAACTGGGATGCGGTAGCGTTCCAGATATTCGTCGGCGACCTGTTGCGAGCGCCAGTTGGAGCTGATGCGGGAGAATTCGCGGACGATCAGGCCCTCGATGTGTGGGCGGGTGGCTTCGTTGTCGTCGTCGTTGGTGCCGTAGTTGCCGATCTCCGGATTGGTGAGGACAACAATCTGGCCGGAGTAAGAAGGATCGGTGAAGATTTCCTGGTAGCCGGTGATGGAAGTATTAAAGACAACTTCGCCGTAGCATTCGCCCTGCGCACCAAAACCCTTGCCCTTGAAGATCCGGCCATCTTCCAGGGCCAAAATTGCTTGCACTGATTTCTCCGGGAGTGGATTTCAGGGATTTTATCAGGTTTTCAGGGGTGAGTGGGTTGTGGAAAAGACTGGCAAATTGCGTGGGGCAGCGGAAAACAGATGACTTTGGTCAGACTTCCCTTCTTCTGATCTGGGTTCATCCGTGTTGATCAGTGGCTGCTTTGGTTTTATGACGCGAGTTTGCGCTCTTGGGCCTCGCTTTCCACCGGGAGTCCGGCGTCGAGCCAGTCCTGCTTGCCTTCCTTGTATTCGCGGATATTGGTGTAGCCCATCGCCGCCAGCTCACGGCTGGCGTGCTCAGAGGCGTGTCAAGTGGCGGAGGCGCAGTAGGTAACGATCTCGGCGTTTTTATCGGGCAGGAGCTGCGGAGCAACCTCGCGAACTTTGTCGTAGGGAACGTTGATCGCGCCGGGCAGATGAGCGTGACGGTACTTATCGGGCGCCAGTGCCTCGACCAGGAAGAAGTAATCCTTGCGGTCAATCTTCTGCTGCAGTTCGTCGCGGGAGATGGTTCCGATCTCTGCCATGCCCATTACCTCCGGTAGAGCGGATGAGTCGCGGAGGCCCGGGGTTGCAGAATCAGGCCAACTTGCTTGCCAAAACAGCGCAACCAGAGCGCTATTTCACCATGCCCATACGGTCCATGGGCCAGTAACCGAACACGGCTTTGCCGTAAATATAGCGCCGGCTGACGGGGCCAAAATCGCGGCTGTCGCTGGAGGAGCTGCGGTGGTCGCCGAGCAGGTAATAAGATCCGCGCGGGACAACGGTTTCCGCGACGGACCGGTCATCGGCGAATTCGGAGGGAACGTAGGGCTCTCTCAGCCGGTGTCCGTTGACGTATACCTGGCCACCCTCAATGCGGACGCGGTCGCCAGGGGCGGCGATGACGCGCTTGATGTAGCTCTTGGAAGGATCGCGGGGATAACGGAAGACGACCACGTCCCCAGGCTCGATGGGCTCGAAGCTGTAAACGAACTTGTTGATGAAAATGCGCTCCTGGTCGTCGAGGCCGGGAAGCATGCTGGTGCCCTCGACCTTCACCGGCTGGTAAAGAAACACGATGATGAAAGCGGAAACGATCAGCGAAACAATCAAGTCGCGGCCCCAGACCAGCAGCCAGATGGCACGACGGGGGGACCGCCGGAGGCGCATCGCGGGTTGAGAGCTAGGTTCCATCCTCTTTGTAAGTCTATACGGAGTCGCCGAGGAGCGGAAAAGTTGCACAAAAGCAAAAATTCAGCTCTCAGCTGCTGGCGTTAGCATAACCCATCGCGG
Source organism: Terriglobales bacterium (assembly GCA_035691485.1). Classification (NCBI taxonomy): domain Bacteria; kingdom Pseudomonadati; phylum Acidobacteriota; class Terriglobia; order Terriglobales; species Terriglobales bacterium. The sequence goes on along the minus strand of DASSIZ010000123.1, from coordinate 19,989 downwards.
CGATCGCCCATCCAGTCCGATGGGCGCGGACTTCCGAGTCCCGCAACGCTTGAATCGGATTCGCGATTTGCCGCATCTCGCTTACAATCATTGGTGAGGAGGGTCGATGAAGCGTCTCTGGTCGTTGTTGTTCCTCATGATGGTGGCATTGGCGATGTTCGCCCAGGGAGATATTCCAGCGCATCACGAAGCGCCACCTGCAAAAGACGCCAAGCTGCCCGCCATCCTCACGGCACCGGAGCGTTGGGGACCGAGCTTCAAGTACCCGGTCCAGGTGCGGGCTTACGAAATCGCGGAGAAGATTCCGAACGTCCTTTACCAGCAGCCATGCTACTGCCGGTGTGACCGCTCCGTCGGCCATACCAGCCTGCGCAGTTGTTTCGAATCTACCCATGGTGCGCACTGCGATACCTGCATGAAGGAAGCTTTTTACGCTTACCAGATGACCCGGCTGAAGAAGACCCCGGCGCAAATCCGGGCGGGCATCCTGCGCGGCGAATGGGAAAAGATTGACCTGGACGCGGCCGCGGCGCTGCAGTAAACGGAGACAACTATTCCACCAATTGCGCAGCGGCGGTTACCGCCGGCGGCGGCAACACCTCTGCTGCAACCATCATCCTAGAGTCCGCCGGAAACCGAGCGGGTTGACGCGCACTGCCTTTTCTCGTATATAACGTGCTCTCATGGCGCAGCTGTTTTCCACAGGCTGCCCAAAGGCATCCGACGGTGGCAGTTGCGGCAGGTGCAACTCGATGAAGAAAAAACCCCCAGCAAAGGTTAAGCGTTCTTCCGCTAACCTCAACCAAACAAAGCCGAAATCGAGCAAAAGTGGGCGCCTTGTAAAAATGACTATCCCCGTCCAGCCCAAACCTTCGCCCATGTCGGATCCGCGTTTTGCACAGGCTGTGGAAAACTATCAGGCCGGTTTGAAGGCCATGCAGGAGCATAAGTTCGATAAGGCCAAGGCCCTGTTTCAGAAAGTTATGGCCGGGGGGCCGAGGGAGTTGGCCGACCGGGCGGCGGTCCATCTCAGCACCTGCAACCAGCGCAGCTCGCGGGGCACGACCACTTTCAAAACACCGGAAGAACATTATGACTATGCCGTATCGCTGATGAACCTGGGCGACTACGTGTCGGCGCGCGAGCACTTGGAAAAAATTCTCAAGCAAAATCCCAAGGTCGACTATGCGGTCTACGGACTCTCCGTGTTGAACTGCCTGACCGGCCATTATGAAGATTCGCTGAAAGGGCTCGCAGAGGCGATACGGCTCAATCCCGGAAATCGGTTCCAGGCGCGGAATGATTCCGATTTCCAGAACCTGGCCGACGATCCCCGCTTTACGGAATTGATTTATCCTGAACCGGATGAAGCTCCCAAAATCGACGGGCGGCGCTAGCCAGCCATGAAACCCGCGGCGACGACAGGCCAGGAACGTGAGATGAAAGTGGTTGCCATTGGCGGGGGGACGGGCCTCTCCACCCTGCTGAAGGGCCTGCGCGAATACGTGCAGCGTCCCGGTGAGCGTCTCCCGGGGTGCGTGATCCGCGAACTGACGGCGGTGGTCACGGTGACCGACGATGGCGGCTCCAGCGGCCGCTTGCGCAAGGAATTTAACATCCTGCCGCCGGGCGACATTCGCAATTGCATTGTCGCGCTCTCCGAAGACCAGGCGCTGCTCTCGCAATTATTTCAGTACCGCTTTCACGGCGGGTCGCCGGGGTCGGCGCTGGACGGCCACAGCTTCGGCAACCTGTTCCTGACCGCGCTGGCGGCGGTGACCGGCGATTTTGCCGAGGCGGTAAAACTCTCTTCGGAGATTCTCACCACCCGGGGACATATTTTTCCCGCCACTACCTCCAACGTGGAACTGGAGGCGGTGATGGCGGACGGCTCGCGCGTCCGCGGTGAAACCAGCATCACGCGCAGCCAGACCCGGATTGTGCGCTTGGAACTGGTGCCCGCGAACGTGAAGCCGATGCCGCAAACCCTGGAGGCAATCGCGCGCGCCGATATCATTTCCATCGGACCGGGATCGTTGTTTACCAGCCTCATACCGAATGTGCTGGTGCACGGCATACCGGAAGCCATCGCGGAGTCGGGCGCGATCAAGGTATTCGTCTGCAACCTGATGACGCAGGCGAACGAGAGCCTGGGCCTTACCGCGGCCGATCACGTGCGCGCCATCTACGACCATGCCGGTTGCGCCATCTTTGATTACGCCCTGGTCAACCACAAATCGGCATCGTCGGATCTGAAAGCCAAGTACGCCCTGGAAGCGGCCAACCAAATCCGGGTCGACACCGAAAAGCTGGAGAAGCTGGGCGTGAAACCGATCTTCGGCGATTACCTGTTCGAGGAAAACGGCGTGGCGCGGCATGCGTTTCATAAGATCGCAACCGACCTGGTGCAACTTCCGACGCGTAAGGCGGCGCGGGCAGCGGCAGCGCGCAAGGTCAGGATCTAGTTGCGTTTTAATTCGGTTTCATTGTCAGTTTTTGTTCAGACCTGTCGCGAGTTCAATGAACCACCAGGGTACAAGGATCAAAGGCGTTTATGTGCCTTCGTGCACTTCGTGTCCTCGGTGGTGAAGGATCGCGTTTCGGCATCGAACTGAAACTGAAACTCTGTAAGATGGTTCGCCATGGTTTCCCGCAAGACTTCCTCACGCAACAGCAGCGCCGAGCCGCGCTTTGCCATTGCCATCATGGCGGCGGGCAAAGGCACGCGGCTGAAATCGAAGCACCCCAAGGTCATGCACGAGATTGGCGGCAAGCCCCTGCTGCAGTACGTGGTGGATGCGGCCAAGGCCGTGCTTCCCGCCAACGACGTCTTTGTCATCATCGGGCACGAGGCGGAACGCGTGCGCGAAGCGATGGCCGGCACGGGAGTTCAGTTCGTATTGCAGGCGGAGCAACTGGGCACCGGGCACGCCATCATGTCGGCGCGGCAGGCGCTCAAGGGCTATGACGACGTCCTGGTGCTCTCCGGCGACGTTCCCCTGCTGCGCGCGGAAACCATCCGCGCCATCCGTGATTTTCACCTGAAGAACAACGCCGCCATGACCATCCTGACCGCCGACTTCCCCAACCCCGCCGGCTACGGGCGCATCGTGCGCAAGAAGAAAGGCGGGCGCCAGAGTGATGAGGTGGAGGCGATCGTCGAACAAAAGAAACTCACGCCTCAGCAGGAGAAAATCCGCGAATCGAACTCCGGCATTTACGCCTTCGCGACCAAGCCGCTCTTCGAGCACCTCAGTGAATTGCGCACTGACAATCCGCATGGCGAGTACTACCTGACCGACGTGGCCGCAATTCTGGCAAAGAAGAAAGCCACGGTCCTGGCGCTGAAGGCAGGGTCGCAGCACGAAGTCGCCGGGGCCAACAACCGCGCTGAGCTGGCGCAACTGGACGCCGAGGCGCGCGCGCGCAAGGCGGCGGAGCTGATGGCCGCTGGGGTTACAATCTTCCGGCCAGAAACATGCGTGATTGACGCCGCGGTAGAAGTCGGACCCGACACTATCATCGAGCCGTTCGTACAACTGTTAGGGGGAACGCGGATCGGGGCGGATTGCCGCATCCAGTCGTACTCGGTCATCACGTCATCGGAGATTGGCGACGGCGTGCAGGTGCGGCACGGATGCATCATTACCGATTCGCGCGTGGCGCCGAGCGCCGTCATCGGGCCCTACTCGCACCTGCGGCCGGGCAGCGACATTGGACCGGAAGCGCACGTCGGAAATTTCGTGGAGACGAAGAAGGCCAAGCTCGGCCGCGGCGCCAAAGCCAATCACCTGACTTATCTCGGCGATGCCGTGATCGGAGAAAGAGTGAACGTGGGTGCAGGCACGATTACCTGCAACTACGATGGCGTGCATAAGCACATCACGATCATCGAAGACGGCGCCTTCATCGGCAGTGACAGTACGCTGGTGGCGCCGGTAAGGGTCGGACGGAATGCTTACGTCGGCGCAGCCGCCTGCGTGACCGAAGACGTGCCCGAGGACGCGCTCGCCATCGCCCGCGCGCGGCAGGTCAACAAACCAGGCTGGGCCAAGGTGAAGCGCGAAGAAATAGCGGCAAAGACAAAACCTTAGCCACAGTTGACACCGAGCAAGACAGAGAAACGAATCCGTGCACTCCTACGATGTAATCCCGCAGCTGGAATCCAGTGCGGGATTACTTACAATGTGGTTGAAACGATCCCGCATGTCGAAGGGACCCCAGCCCGAGCGGAGCGAGGCCGGCACAATTCCAGCCCACGGCGTGAGCCGTGGGTAGGCGTCCAGACAAATTTCCCGAGCCCCTTCAGGGCCGACACGCCGTTCTGCGAGGGCGTCAGCCCGAGTCGCACGTCAGGCTCCGTACTTATGAGGAATAGGGCGCACGCCCGAGTCGAAGGACCCCTACACTGGCCGCACCGCGCAACCGCCGACAGGCATTTCCTATCCGTGAACTCAACCCTATGCTTTGGTTGAAACGTTCCCGCAAGTCGAAGGGACCCCAGCCCGAGCGGAGCGAGGCCGGCACAATTCCAGCCCACGGCGTGAGCCGTGGGTAGGCGTCCAGACAAATTTCCCGAGCCCCTTCAGGGTCGACACGCCGTTCCGCGAGGGCGTCAGCCCGAGGCGCACGTTAGAGCAGTGTCATCCTGAACTCTGCGAATTTGAGTCCAACTTCCAAGTGCGGCGTCTATGCAGCAGGCTTGGCGGAGAACTCGCGATGCATGCACAGGTAAGGCTGGCGGAAGCGCTTGGCAAACTGGATGGCCCGGCACGATCGGTGAGATTGTTTGCCCACGGTTCGTTGCAGGTAAAGATGTACGCACCGGTTGGAATCGATGATCAGACGCCGCACAAGCAGGACGAGATCTACCTGATCGCGCGCGGATCGGGCAAGTTCACCATCGATGACAACGAGATGGCGTTTGGCCCCGGCGACTTCCTGTTCGCTCCGGCGGGCGTGCCGCACCGCTTCGTAGACTTCTCCCATGACTTTGCGACCTGGGTGTTCTTCTACGGGCCCGAGGGCGGAGAAGGCCAATGAAAAACAAGCCTCCAAGCTCTCGGCGCAGGGTGGAACTATCGCGCGATGCGCCGTTCGCCATTAAGCGCCGCAAGGCGCCACCGCACGAGTTCGTGCTCGACGCGATTGCCTCGCTATCGCCCTTTACTCGGCCGATGTTTGGCTGCCTCGCGGTTTATGTGAAGGACAAGATTGTCCTGATCCTGCGGGACAAACCTGAGCACCCGGCCGACAACGGAGTCTGGCTGGCGACCACGGAGGAGCACCACAACAGCTTGCGGCGCGAGTTTCCGCACATGCGATCAATTCGGATGTTCGGAAAGCCTGTCACCGCCTGGCAGGTGCTTCCGGCCGAAGCGGCGGATTTCGAGCAGGCGGCACTGCACGCCTGTGAACTGGTGCTAGCCGGGGATCCGCGCATCGGAAAGGTGCCGGGGGCAAAGCGCGCCAAGGCGTCGTCGGCCAAGAAAGCAACAAGAGCAAAACAGCGGGATTAAACGCTGGCTGGGTGCAGGTGTCCAACGCCGCGTCGGCGCTCCGCCTCCGAATTTGAGAACACTCCCGGAATGCCTGTGCCGCAGTGCCTGCATTGGCCATCGCGCACGTCGTTGCTCAGGATGGCGTGCCAGGAGCGGCGAATGACGGCGCGCTTGCAGCCGGGGCAGATGGTGTTGCCACCGTCGGACCAGATGTTCCCCTCGTAAACAAATTTCAGGCCCATCTCGAAAGCGATGGCGCGGGCGCGGTGCAAGGTCTCGGGCGGCGTCGGCGGCTTGTCCTGGAGCTTGAAGTCGGGATGAAACGCCGTGAAGTGCAGCGGAACATCGTCGCCCAGATTTTTCAGTACCCAGTCGCAGAGCTGGCGGAACTCGCTGTCGCCATCGTTGAGCGTAGGGATGATGAGGTTGGTGATCTCAAACCAGACGTCGGTTTCGCGGCGCAGCCACTTCAGCGTTTCCAGTACCGGCAGCAGGTGAGTGAGAGTGATCTTGGAGTAGAAATTTTCGGTGAACGCCTTCAGGTCGATGTTGGCGGCATCGATGTGCTGGTATACGTCGAAGAAGGCCTCGCGCGTAATGTAACCATTGGAAACCATCACCGTGTTCAGGCCTTCTTGATGCGCCACCCTGGCGATATCAATGACGTACTCGCCCCAGATGGTCGGCTCGTTGTAGGTGAAGGCAATGGACGGCGCGCCGTGCTGAAGTGCGAGATCGACCACCTGTTCCGGGGTCAGGCTGGCGGAGTTCACCTGGTCGGACTTGGCCTTGGAAATGTCCCAGTTCTGGCAGAAGAAGCAGCCCATGTTGCAGCCGGCGGTGCCCATCGAGAGGATCTTCGTGCCCGGGAAAAAATGGTTGAGCGGCTTTTTCTCCACCGGGTCCATCTGCAGGGCGGCAGGACGCCCATAGCCGAGCTGCACCAGGCGTCCACCTTCGTTCTTGCGGATGAAGCAGAACCCGGTCTGACCCTCCCCGATATGGCAGTGGCGGGGACAGAGATAACAGTGGAGACGCCCGTCGGGCATGGTCTCCCACCAGCGCGCGGCATGATGAGTTGGTTCCAGGACGCGGAGCATAGTCAGGTTCTAATCTTAATTTTACATCTGTTGCCGGCCAAATTGCGGGAGTGCCGAACTGCGGAGTTGAAATTCCGCAGTTTTTCGCTTCGGCAATTCGGCTATGCACAAAAAAAGGCCCCTCGTTCGAGGGGCTAAGTTCAGGAGAGAGGAGATGCAAGAACGGAGCGTGCTGCTAACGAACCATCTTCGCCAGGAGGTTGCGCATGCGCAGCCGTGCCTGGTGCAAGCCAGTTTGCGACTCGTCTTCAGTGATGCCGAGGGTACGGACGATTCGCGAATGGTCATAGCCTTCAACATCATGGAGGAGGAAAATCATGCGTTCGGTGGCCGGCAACTGGACGACCGCACGTTCCAGGTGGACCCGCAGGGTGTTCTGACGGACGGAGGGGACGTCGCAGCAAATCCCCTCATCCACGGTCAGGACACCGATCGGCATCTGCTCGCGCAGTTCAGTTATCAGCGCTTGATCCAGGGCTTCGGGCGTGGGCGTTGAGCTGTGGGCAAAACCGCGGCAAAAGGTCAGCCGCATCATCTCTTCGGCGACGAGTTCATTGTCCGTCATCCAGAACGCCAGCGCGTAAATGCGGTGCCGGTTCTCGTCATAAACTGCCTGAAACTTTTCGGCACGTTCGGGAGCCACCGCGGGTAAGAAGGTGGCGTACCCTGAAATTTTTGCTTGCTCGATAATGCTCGCCATGTCGTCTCCCATTCTGAAGTACTTGGGGTTGTCGCTTCTGCAATCTTTCTTGGTAGTCACGCAGCTGATTCACTGCACTTGCTAAACCACTTCAGGTACTCAGAAAAACCTCATGCTGGGGAACCGGTAGCCGAAACCATGCCTGCTAACCGCAGGAAAAATAAGCAATCGAGATACCCAAACGAGGAAGGTCGTGTAATGGGACCGAGGATGTTTGGCACAAATCGTTACACTTAAAGGGGAATCAGAGTGCCGCCCGGCCAGGAGTTCCCCTGATCCGCTACCCTGCTGGCCGGGGCAGCAGCTATCCGTATGGTATGGGGATGCCTTGAGGTGGCACCCAAAGACACACATTGTGCATTCGTAGGCTGTGCGCAGGCAGAACAGCGGGTGAGCAGGCCAGTCAGGCTGGCGGACGAGCTAGGTAGCAGCCGCGGCCTTTGGGGCTCGCGTCAGGAGCGAACGTGTTGCGGCAATCAGTTCGGCTACCTGGAACGGCTTTACGATGCAGGTGACCTGTCCCTGATTGAAGATCGAACCGCTCTCTCCATCTCTGATGTTGGAAATGGTAAAAATGATGTTCTGCTCAGCCCCGGGAAAATTATCGGCGACCCAGCGATACAGTTCCATGCCGCTCCAGTTTCCGGGCATAGCGGGGTCCACCAGCATGGCGTCGAATCTTTGTTCGCGCAGCCGCTCGATGGCCTGCTCTCCGGAGGTGACCGCCACCACCTGCGCGCCGGCGCCGGAAAGCGCTTCGCGCTCGAACTCCAGCACCGCCTCTTCGTCATCGACCAGCAGGACCCGCCCGTTCAATGGCGGCAGGTGCGCCGGCTTTTCCACCGGCACCTCTGCCGGAACGTTCGCACACGCCGGCAACATCACGCGGAAGAGCGCGCCGCCATCCGGGTGGTTCAGGGCAACGATGTCACCGCCGTGTTCTTTGAGGATGCCGTAACAAATGCTCAGGCCCAAACCGGTGCCTTTCCCGACGCTTTTCGTGGTGTAGAAGGGATCGAAGACCTTTTTCGGCTCGCGGATGCCGGGGCCGGAATCTCGAATTTCAACGCACACGCGGCCTTCGTGGTGGTAGCTGCGGACCCACAAGGTGCCGCCGCTGTCGACCTCCAGCATGGCGTCCACGGCGTTGTTGATGATGTTCAGGAACACCTGCTCCAGCTGGTGGGCATCGGCGATGACAGCGGGCAAATCTGGCTCCACTTCGCACTTGACGGTGATGTTGCGGCGATGAAAATCAAAATCGCGCAAGGCGAGGGTATCGTCGACTACCTGCCGGATATTGACTTCCTTCTTCTCGGGCTTGCGCTGACGCGCGAAGGAAAGCAGGTTTTGAACCAGGCGTTGCGTCCGCTGTGCCTGTTTGAACAGCTTGTGCACGAAGTCCTGCGCGCGCTCGCCAATGGGTTCGTTTTCGAGCAGCTGCGAGTAACCGAGAATGGCGGTCAACGGGTTGTTCATCTCGTGCGCCACACCTGAAATCAACTGCCCGATGGCATTCATTTTTTCGCTCTGCAGCAGCTGTTCCTGGGTGTCACGCAGGTTGTCGTAGGCGCGGCAGGTTTCCTCATAAAGACGGACCTTCTCGATGGTGTTGGCAAGCTGGCGCGCGATGGCGACCATCAAGTGCTGGTCGGTGGGCTTGAAGTTGCGCTCCTCGCGCGAGCCGATCCCAAGCACGCCGACGGCAGTGTCGTTGTTCCACATCACCACCCAAATCCAGCAGCGCAAGCCCTCGCTGCGAACGTACTCGCCGAGGATTTCCGGCAGCTGCTCCGCGTCTTCGTGCGTAAACACCTCGATGCGCAACTGGCGGATGCGCTGCAGAAACTCCGGAGGCAGCGTGACCCGCGCATACTGTGCGGGATTGCGCTGGCCATAGGCGGCGCGGCGCTGCAGCACGTCGTGCTTGTCGATGAGGTAGACGCCGCTGATGGGCGCGGCGAAGATGTCGGCCAGGTGGCGCAGCGCGGTGTTCAGGATTTCATCCAAGTCGAAAGAGCGTGAGGCAATGACGGCGATGGCATTGAGCGCGTGCAGTTCGCGGTTGCGGTGGCGGATCTCGTCTTCGGCGCGCCGCTTCTCCGTGATGTCGAGCAGGAAGCCCTGGAATTGTTCGATCTTGCCGGAAGCGTCGCGGGTGGCAAAGCTGTTCTCCAGCGCGTGCAGGATGGTGCCGTCCTTGCGGCGCAGGTCGACCTCGTAATTGCGAACGAAGCCGGACTGGTTCATCACCGCGCAGAAGGACTGGCGCTGTGTTGCCGAGATGTACATGTCGCGGCTGATGTCGAGAGCCAGCACCTCTTCGCGGGTGTCGTAGCCGAGCATGTTGACGAAGGCGTCGTTGCATTCGACAATCCGTCCTTCCGCCGTGGAAACGAAAACTCCTTCTTGCACCTGCTCGAACAGCAGGCGATAGCGCTCTTCGGCGGCGCGGCGTTCGCTGGTGTCGCGGACGACGTGGATGGTTCCGTGATACACCCCGGCCTCGGTGAACGACGAGGTCGAGACCAGGGAGTGGCCGCCGAAACATGGGTCGGGGCCTTCGGCAAAATTAGCGCGCCCCTGCTCGCAGTAGGGGCAGTGATTCCATTTCGTGCCCGCCCCCGGCAGCACCTTTTCGCACGGTAGAAACGCGAGCTCGGCGATGGAGGCGCCCAGCCGCTTCACCACGGCGCGGTTCAGCTTCAGGATGCGGAACTCGGCATCGTGCACCAGTACCATGTCCTCGATGGAATCGAAGGTGCTGATCCATTGCTGGTGCGAATGGATGATTTCTTCCAGCAGGCGCATGTTCTCGACCGCGATGCCTACCTGGTGAGCGGCGGCGGTCAGGAATTTCAGTTCGTCGGGAGGATAGGAACGGTTGCGAAACTGGCCTATCGCAATGGAACCGATGACTGAGGTCTTGCCCTTTACCGGCACCAGCAGAATGTGGTTGAAGCCTTCCTCCCGCGCCAGCCGCTGATTGCCTTCTTCCAGGAAACGGGTCCGAATGATGGAAGGCTTGCCCTGTTGCACCATGCGCGCGCCGTCGGCGCTTCGCACGTCGACGGAGGAACGCTCGGCGATGAATTTCTGCGACAGGCCGACCTGGCCGATCAGCACCATGGCATTGCCTTCCAGGAGGCGGAACCACGCCGCGCGCGCGCCGGTGAGCCTCTTTAACTGTTCCAGCGCGGTCAGCACCATGGACTCGTGCTCCTGCGCCCCGGCAATGGCGGAGGAAATCAGGTTGATGGCGCCGAGACGGTCGGTGCGCTGCTTGGAGTCGTCGAGCACCATCATCAGCATGCTGAGCCCGAGCAAGAGCTCGATGACCATGTCAATTCCGGCGATGAAGTGGGGGCCGTTGGTATCCAGATCCATGTGCAGCAGCAGCAGCATGGCAATCAGCACCCAGGGTCCGACCTGCCGGCGTCCGCGGCTGAAAATAGCCAGTTGCATCGCACCGCCGATCGCCATCAGCAGGCAAGCGCTCCGCACTACCGACAACCCTGCTACCGTTGACGGCCACCATAGCGCGCGTGCGACGGCCAGGCCGGTGGCCGCAATACCCACGACCGCCAGGAGCACGCGGAATTTCAGCGCTCCGGTGTAGCAGAGGATGGCGAGAACAAATAACGTGATAGCGCAGACAAACGCGCCCTGGGCAACAGCGAACAGCCACTGCGGGGGACTGAATATCGAGATGCTGACCGTGGAAACCCGGTAGACGAGGTAAAACGACCAGCCCAGGATCCAGGCCAGCAGGTAGTGCTCACGAAAGGTCCTGAAAACGAGGAAAGCGGCGGCTAGCAGGATCAAGACGCCGGAACATTCTGCCAGCAGCCCGACGGCAACTCCGCCGCGGTCCCAAACCGTGTTCAGGACTTGCAGATCCATGCGCCCGAATTGCGCCCCTGTTTGCGACTTCGCAATCTGGATTATTTTCAGCGTGTATAGCACGGAATCGGCACGGGAGGTGCGCAATTTGGTACTACGGATGATGTCTTTCAGGCTACCACCGGGTCCACGGTGGGGTACAATGCGCCCGGAAAGCTGCTACTCACGGACCCCAAAATGCCGGCCGAACGAATCCTGATTGTCGATGATGAGGAAGCTATACGCGAGATCGTCTTTTCCATGCTCTCCATGGCGGGATACCGCTGCCAACAAGCGGGGTCGGGCGTCGAAGCGCTCGCCTTCCTGGAATCGGGAGAGCAGTTCGAACTGATGCTTTCCGACCTGATGATGGGAGAGATGGACGGCATCGCGCTGCTGGAGCGCACCAAGGAAAAATATCCCGACATGCCGGTGGTGATGGTCACCGCGGTCCACGATATTTCCGTGGCCCTCGCGGCCATCCGCAACGGCGCTTACGACTACCTGCTAAAACCTTTCGAGCGCGAGCAATTGCTGGCCATCGCGCGGCGGGCCCTGGAAAACCGCCGCCTGAAAGTTGAGAACCGCGCCTACCAGACCAACCTGGAAGCCCTGGTCACCGCCCGAACCGAGCAACTGCGGCAAACCATGCAGGACCTGGAACGCTCCTACGACATCACCCTGGAAGCGCTCGGCGACGCGCTCGATTTGAAGGACGCGGAGACGGAAGGACACTCCAAGCGCGTCACCGCTTTCACCATCGCCATGGCACGCGCCATGGGATTGCCGGGAGAAAAAATTCGCGTCATCGCCAGGGGCGCTTTCCTCCACGATATCGGCAAGATGGCCATTCCCGACTCCATCCTGCGCAAGCCTGGCGCGCTCACCCGCGAAGAGATCGCCATCATGCAGGAGCACTGCTACCGCGGTTACCAGATGCTGCGCAAGATTCCGTTTCTCTCCGAGGCGGCGGAAATTGTCTACTCCCACCAGGAACGATGGGACGGAACCGGCTACCCGCGTGGTCTCAAGGGCACTGAAATTCCCCTGGGGGCGCGCCTGTTCTCCATCGCCGATACCCTGGACGCCATCATGTCCGACCGGCCATATCGGGCGGCGCAGCCATTCTCTGCCGCCAAAGCTGAGATTGAGCTTTGGGGAGGAAGGCAATTCGATCCCGAGGTGGTGAAGATCTTCCTCACTATCCCCGAGTCGATCTGGCACGACCTGCGCAAGGAAATTGACCAGCAGATCTATAAATTCACGTATTCGCCGCAGAAAGTAGCGGCCAAGGCCTGAGGCGCTCGGAGGATTGCGAGCCTACCGCGCAGCTTCCAGCGAGGCGGCGACGCGGTTGAGCGCTACCTGGATGCGATCCAGTTCCCGCTGCGCGACGGCATTCCATTCCAGCAGACGTTCCGGGCCGCGGGAGAGATTTTCTCCGAGCCAGCGCAGGGCTTCGCGCCCCCGCCCGGTTAAGAACAACCAGCCTAAACCGCCAACGCCGAGCACGGTCAGAGGTACGTACACTTTCCGCATTTGCCTTCGCCTCAAGGCGCCGACCTCCTTACCCTTATTGGACGCGCGACGCAGCAGCAGGGATTCTGGTGGGCATGTCCTTTGGCGGTTTATTTTCTTTCCGGACTTCGCATCCCGCGTCGAATTTCCGGGTTTCTAGAAGCAGCAACGCAGCCTTTCCAGCCCATCGAATGGGAGACAGGCATCGAACTCAATTTGAGGGATTTCTTATGAAACGGCCGGAACTTGGGACGGCGGTCTTAGTTTTTCTGCTGGCGGCATCGCCGCTCTGGGCGCAGTACCAGGGCTCGAACCAGGGTTATGGGAATTCTAACCAGGGCTACGGGAACACTAACCCGGGCAACGGCAACAACCCGTACTCAAATTCCTCGTATGCCAACAACGTCATTCCCGATGGAACGCGGTTCGTCATCCGGTTGAATGACACGCTCGACACGGCCAAGCTGAAGCCGGGCAAGAAATTCACTGCCAAGCTGGGCGAAGATCTTACCGCGCCGGATGGATCCACCATTCCCTTCGGGCACAAGATCCACGGGCACGTCAGTTCCATCGATCGCGGCCTGCACGGCAGCATGATGCTCAGCTTCGACGAGATCGAGACCCAGCACGGATGGCGGCCGCTGGCGGCGACGGTGACCGATGTCCCGGGCGAGAAGGCCGCTAAGGCGGTGGGTGAAGAAGGCGAAGTGCAAAAGAAAACCGTCGGCAAGCGCCGCGTCGCGGAAGGCGCGGTGGCAGGCGCGGCCATCGGCGCCACGGCGGGAGCCATAACCGCTGGGCCGCACGGCGCCATCATCGGCGCAGTGGCGGGCGGCGCCCTGGGTGGCGGCGCGGGTCTGCTGACCGACCGCGATTTGCGGCTCAACAAAGGCCAGCAACTCGAGCTTCGACTCGACCGCCCGCTGCAAATTCCGCGCTAGAAGTCTTCAGCCGGTCCGTCACTGCATCCATGACGACCGAGAGGCTGACGGACTGAGGGACTGTTATCGCGGCGGAATTCATTCCGGCGGACGCTTTGAATAATCGGGATCCGGCCACTGCCCTGGGTCACACACGGAACGCCGGGTCCCGGTTTTATAAGTCCGGATCGCGGTTTTGATAAGCATCCCGGTTTTTAAGTCCGGATCCCGTTTTATAAGTAATGTCATCCGGAGCGAGGGCCCACGCCCGAGTCGAACAGCGCTGTTCAACAACCTTCAGTGCGTCGTCGTGTAGCGACGTAATCGATTTCTGCCGATCGCATTTGCGAGTCCGGAAACGGGAACGGCACGGCTTCAGCCGTGCCAATCAGCGCAGCAGACCTGCGGCCTCTAGCCAGTGCGACAACACGGCCCCGCACCAACCCCTTTCGCCGCACGCTTGCGCCGAACGCCAAAACCCACCGCGCACATTCCCCCGGAAAAACTTGCAATCGTGCTCACGCACGGCGTTCTATGATCGTAGTGCAGGGCTTCCTCTTCGAAGGGGTTATGCGGATGAAACACGCCATCCTGGTTTTCACGCTCTTGTTTTCGACCTGCGCCGCGCTGGCGCAAAACTCTCCTACCGTCACCGCGCAGCCCAACACCGTGTACGTGAGCGCGGACGGGAAGTTCGAGTCCGTGCCCGACACGGCGATGATCAACTTCAACATCGCGGCGCAGGAGAATTCTCCGAAGGCGGCCTACGACCGGGCGGCGCAGGAAACCGAGCAGGTGCGCCAGCTCATGCGCAGCAACGGCATCGACCCCAAAACCGCCGAGATTGGTTACTTTTCGATGGAGCCGGTGTATGACTGGAAGGATCCCAAGCACCGCGTCATTGGCTTCCGTGTCAGCAACAGCGTCAGCCTGAAGCTGAAGGACTTCAGCAAGGTCGGCCCGATGGTGCAGCAACTCGGGGCACAGGAATACAACGAGAACGTCAGCCTCAGTTACACCCTCGACGACATCGACGCCGCCAAGCTGCGCGCCGTGCAAGACGCGTACCGCCGGGCCCATGCCGAGGCCGACACCGTCGCCCGCGCCGGTGGCCGCGCACTGGGCGAGCTGGCGTACGCTTCGGTGGACACCGTCGAACCCATTCGTCCGATGGGAGTCGCCTTGATGCGCGCGCCCATGGCTGCCCAGGCACAGCCCATGCCCGCTCCAACCGAGGGCTTTTCGGCCCACAAGATCACGGTGACGGCGCGGGTGAGCGCGGTGTTTACGATCAAGTAGGAAGTCACCGGGGAGTCGGGGGGAAGGAGTCGGCCTCTACTTCCAATCTCGTAACTACTGACGGAGAGCCAAATCCGTCCTACTCGCTTCGCTCGCCCCTCTGGGGACCGGACGGATTTGTCTCTCCGCCCGTCTTTAGTTTCTTAGAGCCTGTAACAAAACCGTGATTACGGCAAACAAATGGCGCAAACTTACGACTACCCGGAACACACACCGCATTCTCCACTTCATTTCGGAGGCGGCGGGCTTCCAACCGGCCGCACCTCGATCGGCATGTACAGGGGCGCGCCGCCCGATCCCGGACACATCGAGATTCGCGCCGCGATCGCGTAGGCACGCTCCGGGCTTGCGACCTCGACGATCCAGAAGCCGGCAAGAAATTCTTTGCTCTTGGGGAAAACGCCGTCGGTGATTGGCATGCCGTTCTTGTCCGCTCGCACCAGCTTGGCCTCGTTCGGAAACGTCAGGCCTTCCTGAAAGACCAGCTCGCCAGACGCGCGAAGCTCTTTGTCCAGGTCCATCATGAATCCGATCATGGTCTTGATGTCCTTCTCCGACCAGCCGCTGAGCCCGGTCGAACCAGCCTTCATCGTGTTCATCATCAGCATGTATTTCATCTCTATCTCCGTTTTCTGATTCTCGCGTCTTGCTTGCATCGTAGTCAACGCGCCGCGACCCAGATCGAGTTTCCCAGGCGTGCAGCTTGATCGGAAGTCACGATCTCAAGCTGGGTCTGATCCCGCGACAACATTCGACGGGAGGCAAAGCACGGCTGCTCGGCATCAGCAAACGAGGCAGCATTTACTTGCGCCGCATCTTCATCCACGGCGCGCGCGCCATGCTGCTGCGAGTGAAGTACGACACCGGACGACTGGGCCAGTGGGCGCATGAACTGGAGCAACGCGTGCCGCGCAACAAAGCCGTGGTAGCGATCGCCAACAAACTGGCGCGCATCGCCTGGGCGGTGCTGGCTACGGGAAACGAGTACCGCAACCAGGCAATCGCAGCCGCCTAGGTTTTGATTCCGAAAGTCTGCTGAGGAGAAGTCAGGACGAAAGAACAGTCGTACCGCGGCGGACCATCTCATTAGTCGATTTATCGCCAAGTAGGCTTGTGGAGAGTAGAATTACGTCGTTAGGAGATGACCATGGCGCGGCTTTGGGTAAGAGTGGTGTTGCTCGCAGTCGTTGGCTTGGCACCTTGTTTCGCAGACGAGAAGAGTGAAAGTGCACGTCTCCCACAAGTAAGTTCGGTGCTAGCGCAATACCCTGACGGAACTTTTCACTTCCTTATCCTTCCGGCGAGTGAAACACCGCACCAGTTCTCGATAACAGCGCCTATCTTCGGGAAGGTTAAGGGGCTGACGGATTGGAATGGAGTAGACTGCTTCTATATCGACGCCTACCGCAAAAAGCGAGTGGACAATACCGACGAAGCTGTTGATGCGGGGAAAAGCACCTGCACGCCTAGTGCGCACGTGCAGTTAAAACCCACTACGAAACCACTGAAGTAGATCACCGAAGTAGATCAAAGTGATTCCGGCGCAGTTCATAAAACCGTTTCTCAAGTCGAACAAGAACGACTTCCTGGATGCCGAAGCGATCGCGGAAGCGGTGGCCCGCAAGTACATGCGCTCTGTGCCCCACTTTTGATCGACTCTATCTCTTATCCCCGAGTTGGTTTGACCCGCCCCGCGCGTATCTCGTAGCTTTAGCCCGCCCTAAGTGCTGTTCACGCCAATCAGTCTGGGCCGGGCGTGCTCTCTTCCCGCCGTGATTTGACGCCGGACAATGTCGTATATACTCGGTGAAATTTTTGGGGTGTGGGATGAGGTCCCTTCTCTGCTGCGCAGCCCTGCTCGTGGTACTCTCCGCATTTTCGCAGCGGGACATGGAAGAGTCGCACACGCATCAACACGCTGCTGAGAAACTGGGCACCGTGTCATTTCCCACTTCCTGCGCGCCCGCGGTGCAGAAAACCTTTGAGCGCGGTGTCGCGCTGCTGCACTCTTTCATGTATGACGAGGCGAAGAGGCAATTCACCGAAATCAAGCGACGGGATGCTAGGTGCGCCATGGCCCACTGGGGCAGCATCATGAGCGCCAGCGATTTCTGGAGCGAGGTTCCACCGGACGTGCTGAAGCGCGCGAACGCAGAAATCCGGCAGGCAAAAGCGTTGCACAGCACACCGCGCGAGCGCGCCTATATCGCCGCCCTGGCCGCTTTTTACGAGGAAGGCCAACACGATCACGCTGCGCGCGCCAAAGCCCTTGCCGAAGGCATGGCAATGGTGCATCGCGATTATCCCGACGACTTGGATGGAGCGGCATTCTACGCGCTTGCGTTGCTCGCCTCGGCGCCGCCGAACGACACCTCGTTCATCAATGCGAAACAAGCCATTGCTATTCTCGACCCACTGTTTGCCCGGTATCCCAATCACCCTGGGTTGGCGCACTATCTGATCCACGTCTGCGACGCACCCCAACTGGCCCCTCTCGGCCTTGACGCGGCACGGCGCTATGCCGCCATCGCGCCTTCCTCGGCCCACGCGCTGCACATGCCGTCGCACATCTTTGCCCGCCTGGGAATGTGGCAGGAAGATATTCAGTCGAACCTGGCATCGATTACCGCAGCCCGCCAGCGCGTCGCGATGCATAGGGGCGGCGAAGTCGACCAACTCCACGCCACAGATTTCTTGGTGTACGCTCTGCTCCAGGTCGGCGGCGACAAGTCCGCGAGCTCGTTGGTAGAAGGCGTGCCGGCCGTTGTCGCCGGAATCAGCAACCCCAAGAAGCGTAAAGGCCTCATCTGGACAGAGGCCCACTTCCCGGCCTTATTCGCACTCGAAGCACACCACTGGACGGACGCTGCGGCGCTCATGCCGCCGCCGAATGCCACCCCGCGAGTGGCCACCGAAACATACTGGGCACGAACTTTCGGCGCGGCACGCATCGGCGACGCCGAGGGTGCGCGGAAAGATGCTGTTCAGTACGAGGCACTACTCGACCAGTTGCGGCACTCGGACAAGAGTTACCTTGTTCAGTACCTCGATCTCGAGCACGATGAGGTGCTCGCCTGGCGTGATTTCGCGGAAAAGAAGAATGAGGCCGCCGTTCAGTTGATGCGCTCCGTCGCCGATCGGCAGGATGCGCGCGGGAAGGAAGAAGTGGCCTTGCCGGCGCGCGAGATGCTGGCCGATATGCTGCTGGAACTCAATCACCCCGAAGCGGCGCTGGCGGAATACGAGCAATCCATGAAGATCGATCCGAACCGCTTCAATGCTCTTTATGGCGCGGGCCGTGCCGCGGAATTAACGCATCAACGGGAAAAGGCGAGGAGCTATTACGCCGCCCTGGTGAAGAACTGCAAAGGATCGAAGTCCGACCGTCCCGAACTGGCGCGCGCCCGCGCCGCCCTTGAGGACAACAACACAGACGCCAAGTAGGACGCGTATTTCACCACAATATGCGGCGGCTTCACGGGCAGCGGGCTTGGTAAAGGTCGCGCAAGACGGTTCGACTTATGAGGACCAGCACGCGCGGATCATCATCATGGCCTGGAGAAAAATCCTCCACTAAGAGGCCGGATACATTTACGCAGACTGTGCTTTCGGCTCGCAACTCCTCTTGCAGTACCGCGGCGGACCATACAATATCGTAAGTAATCCGGCGCTGGACTCCCGTTTCGGGATTACTTACGATAACGCTGTTATCGCTCGTTGACCCTGTAAGCAATTCTTGACGCAGAAGGTGACAAATCAGCCGGTGTCACCTGACCAGAATAGAAGACCGCGTGTGAAGATCGAAGCGATCTCCGGGCGACAGATCGTAATAGGGTTTGTCGCCGTGAACGTTGCCGTCATAAATGCCCACGTGACCATCGCCGATGACCTCCAGCCGGTTCCCTTGCACAACCGCGGCCGCGCCTACATCAATGCCAATCCCCAGCAAACCAGGATGTGTAGCGAGGACTGGCGTTAGATCCGGTCGATCACGCTGGTTCCAGTGGGGCATGACGGTTGAATTGGTCAGCAATCCCCAGCACATGTGAGTCCCGTCGACACGCAGGGTCTTGCCGCCCGGCGAATCCACGATCGTGAAAACTAACGCGAGCGAACTCTCGATCACGGCGCCGGCTGACGTCCCGGCGACGACCCCGCCGCGGGCCAGTAACGCCTTGACTTCAGTCTCCACCCGCGTGCCCAAGTAGGCGTCCCAGAGGTTCGCGTCCCGGCCACCATCGATCCAAACCCCCGTGGCCCGCTTCAGAGGCGCCACGAACTCTGGTGAATCCGCTCGCCTGCGATCGCGCGTGTGCAGTATGGTCACACGATCAACGCCCATTGTCTTCTGCACGCCGACGCGGAGCTGTTCCAGCAGTTCTGGGGTGCTGTGTTCGTCGTCCCAAGCAGTGGGGATGACCACGATCCTGGCCGCGGAACCGCCAGCCAGTTGCACGAACTTGTCGATAACGGCGCCGCGCTGGGTGGCCGTGTCATTCATCGCCCCCGCATTGGCGGGCAAGAAGCCCAGCGCGCGGCGAATAACTCCGTCGGCTCGTCCGCCATCCAGTACCAGTGTGCCTCGCTCTGGCCCGGCGGTCGCAGGTGTCTGCGCCAGGAAATAGGTCGCACACATCGTTGCGAAGAGGACAAGGAGGATCACGGTCCGTCGCACTAAGCTCCTCACGGTACCGCTTGGACGTGCCCTACAAGCGGAAAGTTAGCAATGCGAAGCTCTGGCCCGCCCGGAGACGAAGCTGGTTCCTCCGGACACGCGAGGATCGTGGGTGTCGGGACGGTCGAACAAGCCTTCGGACCGGTTTGTGCCCGAGTTAGCGCTGATCCGCAAATTGTGCATGTTCTCTGATTGCGGGCCGGTCAGGTGATAGATTTTGCCGATAATGGGGCTGCGGATTGGCGAGCAGGGCGGCGACCACCCGAGCGACGTCTTCCGCTGCCACCGGCGAAGTCTTGCCCTCCCCGAACGGCAGCCTAATCTGATTGGATTCCCTGACTGAATCCGGAGTCAAAGTCAGGAAGAAGCCACCGAGAAACACTGTCGGCCGCAC
>DASSIZ010000122.1 GCA_035691485.1 Terriglobales bacterium | reverse complement strand
TCGCCCCGGTGCTGCGTCACCTTGAAACTCTTGCCAAGCAGCGCCTGCGCCGCCGTCGCCCCCAGGCACACGATCACCTGCGGCTTGGTGACCGCGATCTCCGCGTCCAGCCAGGGACGGCACGCCGCGATCTCCAGCGTGTTCGGCCTCTTGTGGATCCTCCGCTTGCCGCGCGGCTCCCACTTGAAGTGCTTGACGACATTAGTGACGTAGACCTCGGCGCGATCAATGCCGGCTTGCGCCAAAGCCTTGTCCAAAATCATTCCCGCGGGCCCGACAAAAGGGCGTCCGGCAAGATCTTCTTTGTCACCCGGTTGTTCGCCGACAAACAATACCCTGGCGCGCGGACTTCCTTCTCCAAACACGGTTTGTGTTCCGCGCAGCCACAGGTCGCAAGCCTTGCATCCAGCCGCAGCCTCGCGCAATTTGGGCAGCGTGGGTTTCGGAGGGAGCAGGGGAGCAGCCGTTTTCGCGGGAGCCTTGGGCATCCCCTACTTAGTTTCCAATTTTCGCTTTCTGGTTTCCAACCGTCAGGATGAAGAAAGGCGGCTATTGTTCCGGCTTGGCGAGCTCGATGGAATGGACGTGCGAGACCCATCCCGTCTCAGGGTTCATTTCGGCGACGATGCGGTAGGTTTCGCGGCGCGCGACATAGCCCTGCTGCTCCAGTTCCATGACACGCGCATGAAACTTGTCGGCATCCCACTCGCGCACCACCACAAGATCGTTCACGCGCTGATTATAGACCGCCCTGGGAGGAAGGGCACGGCCGCGCGACTATTGCACGTCGAGCTCTTCCGGCGCGCCGTGGCGTCGCAGCAGCGAAGGAAGGTTCTGCGAGAACGCCGAGCGCGGGATCACCATGTCGCAACCCGCCTCCATGGCCTTCACCTTCAAATCGCCCTGCACGTGCGAGAGGAACCCGATGATGGTGGTCCCCTTCTTCAGTTCCTTCTTCAGTCGCGGAATGGTGGCCAGCGGCTTGGCGTTGGCGTTGTTCAGGTCGAAGATGATCAGCGACGGCTTGCCGTTCCCGTTTTCCGACATCTTTTCCAGGATGTCCTTCTCCGTCTTGACGAACTCCACCTTGACGTTCAGCTTGCGCGAGGTTTCCTGGATTTTTGCCAGGAAGAAAAGGTCGTCGATGAAGGCGAAGATGCGCGGCGCAGCATTCTCGTGCTGCTGCGGCAGGGGCTCCGGATCGGGCTGGAGGTACTGCGTGCCGGCGGCGCGATGGCCGGGATGTGAGTTGTTGCCCTGCAGCGCCGCGCGATAGCTGTGGTCCATCGGGTGGGTGAAGACGCCGCCGGGGTTGTTGTGCTGCTGTTTATTTTGTCCCTTGCCGCCCTGGTGACCACCGGGACGTCCACCGGGCCCGCGACGTCCGCGACGCCGCCTTCCCTTCCCTCCGGAGCCGGAGGGACGCTTCGATCCAAAATTCATGATGCTCTCTTACGTGCCCGCGAGGGAGCGGGTACGTGGTTGAAGTTGGTTGAATCACTCCGTCGGAGACGCCCACTTCGTCGCGCATTCGCCCGGCGGCTGGTACCGGGATGCGCATGGAAAATCGTGAACTATTCTCGTCCGCCTGGCGCATGGCACTTGGCTGCGCGCGGACTGACGGCACGGGAGGTGCCGTTCGGAGGCCGATACTGATACTAACCGCCCGCGCTGTGGAAAGGCAAGCCCCGCGTTGGGGAGGGTACTCGGAACATCAGTCCCGCCCGCCTACCAATAGATGCCCGCACGGCGGACAAGGCTTCACGCACTCCATCAATTTACAAACCTGGCCACCCAAGTGGTGCCGCCCGTTTACACTACCGCGATGGCCGGCAGAGACATTCTCTCGCTTCCTCCCGTTGCAGCCGACCAGCGGGTCCGCTACGGTTCGCAGCCGGAGCAGTTCGCCGATTTTTACTTCGCGAAGGATAAGTCGCACGCGCCGTTGGCCATCAATATCCACGGCGGATACTGGCGTGCCCGCTACGATCTGGCCCATGCCAGTCCTCTCTGTTCCGCGCTGGCGGGGCGCGGCATCAACACTGCGAACCTGGAATACCGCCGCGTCGGCTCGCCCGGCGGAGGCTGGCCGCGCACCTTTGAGGATATCCGCACCGCCTATCGCTACCTCGTGCAGCGTGCCGGCGAACTCGGCATCGAGGCCGCCCGCTTGATCGTGCTCGGACACTCCGCCGGTGCCCAGCTGGCGCTCTGCCTGGCGGCGCACGAGGAGTCCATCCGCTGCTGCGCGTCGCTGGCGGGCGTGCTCGACCTGCGCCGCGCATGGGAGCTGCACTTGAGCAACGACGCCGTGGTCGAGTTTCTGGGCGGCACGCCGGAACAGGTTCCGGAGCACTACCGCGAAGCGTCGCCCATCGAGTTGCCGATTGCGGCGCGGCAGATGATCGTGCACGGCACCGCGGATCTGGACGTTCCCATCGCCATCAGCCGCGATTACGTGCGCGCCAAGAACAAACGCGGCGAGCAGGTCGAGTTTGTTCCCATCCGCAAAGCCAGCCACTTCGACCTGATCGATCCCCGGAGCAAGAGTTTCCAGACGGTGGCGCGAGGCGTGGCAGGGTTGCTCAAAGGCTGAACTGAACTTCTTCTTTTTTTCTTCAAACCAGCTTTGAAAGGGCGCGGCTTCAGCCGCGACGCAGGATTCCTGGCGCTCCCGGTTTTAGCAGCTGAGGTGATCTCAATCAAGAAATGCTACGCAGCCAATTTGCCTCTCCACTCCCGCAGCCACTTTGAGTAGAACTGTTCACGGCCGGCAAGCAAAGCTTGAACCGCCGATATGAATTCCCGCGGCGGTTCTCTTTTGGAGATGAACATGTCCACCTGACCTAACGCTTCTTCAGGCAGCGCATCCTCTGCACTCAGCAGCATGATCGGAGTGTCAGGCTTGAGTTGTTTCATTCGCGATGCCAACACGTCCCCGCGCATCTCGGGTATGTTGTAATCGAGAACCACGGCATCGACGTGGCACGACGCGAACAGTTTCAGCCCTTCACGTGGGCTGGTGCTAATCAACACGTCGTACCCTTTTTGCTTCAGCAGAGCCTCACGCCCGATCAAGCCGTCCAGTTCGTCATCTACGCATAGAACGACCGATTTTCGCATGCTGCCCTCCTGCTCTGGCGCTTCTCCGACGGCCGTCCGCCAAGTTGCGCCATGCAGAGGACAGAACAGCAAGGGTGTAACCAGTCGTAACTGCTTGTGAGGACAGGGATAGCCCCAGGACTCGTATGTATATGCTGCGCACCTTAGGAAAAACCGTGAGTTGCTGCACTCGCGCCAGCTGCGCCGGATGCCGGCTTACTTCAAGGCGAACTGGTGAACCCGCAATGAGCTCAGCAGGGCGCTCCAACAGTCCGCCTGTTCATGCCGCCCTCGCAATGGCCGCGTCAACCACTTGTGCTGGAGTCTTCAGCGCCAATACCTTGCCGCGGCCAACTGGCTCCATCTCCGTTGGTCGCCCTAGGATCGGCCACAAGATAAACTGCAAGACAGCAATGGTCGTCTGCCCGTATTCGACGCCTAACTTAAGCGCAGCTTCTTCTATGTCCATCACGCCGCTTATGGCATCAGTCGTAAACGTCCTCCACGGCTTCCGGTAGGCGGATGCGGAGACAGTCTGCTGCGACCTCCGGCCTCGTGCGGCGCGATGGCCTGCTGGCTTTTTAACGTGAGTTTTCCTTGCTGACTTTGAACGAGTCGTCATGAATGCCTCCTGCTGATAATTGTCTTGGAAATCACTTCAGAACCGCGAACGCCCAGATTGGATTTCTCGTCTCAGGTAAAAAACAGGATGAAAAATACTGGTAGGGATAATTCGTTTCATCGAATGGCAAGCGCGTGTTGCAGGTACAGGCCCCACACAGCTGCTGGTGCCCCCCCGCATTCTTGCCCTCCGTCGGTGGCGTATAATCTGCGCCGCTATGCTTGACCTAAAGCATCTGGACAATCGACGAATCCTGTTTCGCTTCAAGCATCACGACTCCATGCTCACTGGAACAGTAAGCAAGGTGGATAGTGATGGGCTTTGGATCGACGCCTCCCGTGTTGCTGAATCAATGCAGCACGACCTTGCTTGGGGACCAATGGTCAGGGAGCTAAAAAACCCCGTTCTCTTCGTGCCCTTTTCAAGCCTGATGTTCTTGATGGCCGCTCAGGAGTGAGCACGGGATCGGCGACTGCCTGCTGTCGCGGCTCACGAAGCAACGCAGGCGCAAGACGGCGGGGCGGAAGCTTGAGACAATACTGCCACCCGTACAGGTCTTGGCCGACTGGGGGGAGCAAACACACCTAAAGGTCAGCGTGCAAGTGCAGGCAAACGTATGAGTGTGTTAGTCTTGGAATGCGTTTGAACGTCCCTTTTTCCCGTTCGACTTCGGGCATCTGAGACCGCGAAACTCCTGCCTCATTCGTTTCGAGAAACACCGACAATCAAATAGCCCGATTCGATGAGGCGAGTATGAAGAACATCTACGTTGGAAATCTGGACTTTCAGAGTACCGAAGAGGAATTGCGAACCGCATTTGCCGTTTACGGGCAAGTCGATAACGTTTCAATCGTGACCGATCGGGATACTGGTCAACGCCGTGGCTTCGCATTCGTTGAGATGGCCAATGATGGAGAGGGCGACAAGGCAATTGCTGGGATGCAGGGAGTAACGTTGGGCACGCGTGCCCTGAGCGTGAATGAAGCGCGTCCCAAGCGCGCGCGTGGTTCGTTTGGCGGAGGCCGCGGCGCACCGCGTGGCTGACGCAGTGGCTCTGGCCGGTACTGATAGTTGGTCAGGAGAATGTGCTCATAGGCAGGAGGTAAAACGCTTTGGCAGAAGTTCGACTGCAAGAGGGCGAATCGTTGGAGAACGCTCTGCGTCGGTTCAAGCGCAAGGTCCAGACGGAAGACATTATTAAGGAAGTGAAGCGTCACTCCTACTATCTGAAACCGGGCGAGAAGCGCCGCGCGAAGCAAGCCTTGGCACGCAAGAGGGCGCGAAAGAAGTTTCGCAAAGAAGAAGCTTCATAGCGACGACCGGGGCCGCTTCGGCCAAGGATTTTTCGAGAAAAAACAGACAGCCACTCGCAAGTGGCTGTCGGCTAACGAGAAGTGTATGGTGGGCGCTACTGGATTCGAACCAGTGACTTCCACCGTGTGAAGATGGCACTCTACCGCTGAGTTAAGCGCCCACTGCTTGAGCAAGTTGTAGTCTTCTTTTCTACCATCCACAGCCGTTTGAGGCAACTTTGACGAAAGCGTTATGCGCTGCAATCACGGCGGCAACTCCGAGGCTGCCGCCGTGGGGAGGGTCACTGCTTGCGGAGTTACTGCTTGGTTGCAACGTAGCTGGAAGTGGTGCCGTGCAGCTTGTCGTCCACGTCGATCTTCATGGTCTTTCCATCCGCTGAAATGGACACCTTGGCGATCGAAATGACCTTGCCGTCCCTCTTATCGGTCTCTTCCAGTGTATTGGCGTTCACTTTCTTGAGAGAGACGCTGGTGATACCGGGATCTCCCTTATACGGATAATCCTTGCCGTCCGTCTTGGCCTCGTAGGATTCCCCGGTAGCCGCTTTCATGGACAGGCCATCGCCGGTCGTCTTGTACGTCCAGGTGATCGCATCCTGAGAGAGGCCGGCCAGCTTCTCCTCGCGCCAGGATCCCGAAATGGCGTGCGAACCAGGCGGCCCTTTCGCAACTCGTGTCGAGACAGCTTTACCGTTTTGCTCTTTCCCGCCGGCCTGTGGCTGCCAGGTAAATTCGTCAGTCAACTGAGTCCCAGTATCATTGACTGTCTGTTTATTGGTGCCCACTACCTTGCCGTTCTTTTTCTGCTCAAATTGCACCGTCTTGTCATCAACGATTTTCACGCTCACCGTATCGAAATAGGGGTGGCCGGTAACCTTGTGATCCTGGCCATCGGCTTTGACCTCATAGACCGGAACACAGCTGTCGCACCGGTACGTTCCTTTCTCCAGCAGGTACTTGTCCGGTTTCTTGGGTAACTGTGCCTTGTTCAAATCCAGGCGCCATGTGCCGTCAAATGCGCTTTGTCCCCACGCAAACAGCGGCATGAGCAGCACAACGATCAGCAACTTTTTCATATAGTTCCCCCTGAACAGAATTTGCGCGTGGCATTATACCCGCAGCGGGACGGGGCTTCCGAAGACGGTCAGGATCCCGTCTCCCATGAACTTGTCGAGGCTGCTAAGTGGCGGCGCGCTGGTTGCGTTGTTGCTTCAGCTTAATGAACCACAGGTAGATCTCGTCAACTTTCTCGATGTCCTGGGAGAGCACCGGCGTATCGGCATACGCGTTGACGTCCGCTTCACCGTGTCGTTCCCGAAGCGCGCGCACGATCTGGCAAAGCTCATCCACCTTGGCATGCATCACGCGCAGGTCAGCGACGATGCGTACTTCTTCAATGGTCAATCCGGAAATCGGGCGGCGCGGAACTCTCCGTACGCGGTTCGGCATGGAGGCCGATTATACGCGGAATTTGATGGCCTCGGCGGCCCAGCCGACGCGGAGCGTCTAAAAGGTTAACCGCGAGCACCGAGGGCTCGAACGGTAGATCACCGGGGCCCAGGGTTCGGAGCAGGCTACCGGGAGCTTAACGCTTGGTCTTGCGGGGAAAGGTCGAATCGCTCTTTCTTGCGTTTCCGGCGGGGGCTGCTTCTTCCGAGCCCCAAAGCCGTAACGCGAGGTCCGCCAGCGCCAGGTAGCGATTGGTTGGCAGGCCGCTTGCGTCGGTCCGAGGCGTCCCCGGAACACCCCCTTCCGGGAGCGGAATCAGCCGTGGACCTTCGTCGCGCGCGGCATCGGCTTCGGGCGGAAGCTTGGCCACCCGGCCGCGCGCCCGCTTGACTGGGGCCGCCCTTTTGCGAGACTTACGCCGCCCCATGTTGCTCTCCATCGTTCGGGGGCACAATCGTCACGATTTCGCGCACCAACGCTCGCGGATCGTCCGGCGATACGTGATAGTCGGCGCCATCCACGAACGCTTCCCCGGTCCGCAACAACGACACCACCGGCGCCGGGGAATGCTCGCGAAACTGCTCCAGTAGGGCTTGCTTGTCGTTAAAAGGAATCGAATGCCCGAGCACCATCAGTTGAAACCCGCCATCCTTGCACTTCCTCTCGGCTTCCTTGAATCCGAGCGCCGACACCACCTGGTATCCTTGCCCTTCCAGCATCAGCTGGCGCGTTAACAACAGCGCCTGATCGTAAGAAACCGATAAGATCTGAATTGCCATGGAGTGAGTTTTGTGCGTGGATGCCCTGAGTTCCTGCCAGGGTTGCATGTACCTGCTGAAAGTATCGCGTAACTTCCTCTTTAGCGCAATTCACGGCGGCAGGCGTCACGGAAGCTTGCGCGACCAACCTCTACGCGGCGTTTCCGTCGGCGGCGACGATCTCTTCCCAACGCTCAAGATTTTGGATCTCGGAGAAGCTCACGTGACGCGCCGCGTGGCATTGCGGGCACTGGACGGATCGATCCACCGGAGGTGTGCTGGACGTCGCCGCGTTGGAGCGCGTAAACGTGTACACGGGGACGCGCGCGCGACAACCGTCGCAAAGATAACCGAGATGGACTGCACGTACCATGGAAGCGGCTGGCGCGGGGCCGCTGCGGGCCTTAGTTCGCGTAATATACCTCAACTTGAACCCAAGTAGTAGCCCACGGTGTAAATTTTTTCACATTTCACCCGGGACACCTGTCGGAAGCGGCTTCCTGTATGCTGTCTGGTCGCGTCATAATGTGGGGAGCCGGTTTGACTCCCGGCGCCCATGCCCTCATGGCCCAATGGACCTCTAAACCCGAGTCTTCCCATTCCTCTCCCGGGGCCTCCTCCCGGCCGGCCCAGGACCCGCAACTTTCTCCTCATACGGGGGTTACATCAGGTGTGAGCAGCGTGGCCATCGACCGAGGGTTGCTCCCGGGCGGTGTGCGTGCTGGCGATGCCGGCGTGCACCTGGCCCCCAACGTCAGCTATGAAGCCATGGCGGATGCTGACGTCATGCTGCGCTGCAAAAACGGCGACGACGCGGCTTTCGAATACCTGGTGACCAAGTTCCGTCGCCCCATGCTGAGTTTCATGTACCGCATGGCGCGCAATAGTTCGGTCGCGGAAGAGTTGGTGCAGGAAGTTTTTTTGCGCGTCTACCGCTCGCGCGCCACGTATAACGCCGAGGCCAAGTTCAGCACCTGGTTATATCGCATTGCGACCAATTTAGCGGTCAATCACGCGCGCGATACCAAGTACGAAAAGCCGGAGCTGAACGTGCACCTGGACGAGCCCGATAGCGAAACCGGGCAGACGCCCGATCTCGCCGACGGCGGTCTGACCGCCGAGCAAATGCTGTTGCGGCGGGAGCGTCTGGCAGCCATCCGCCAGCACGTGCAGAACCTGCCCGAGCGCCAGCGCATGGCGGTGCTGATGCATAAGTACCAGGGCATGGACTACCGGCAGATTGCCGAAGTTTTGAAACTGAGCGAGTCGGCCACCAAATCGCTGCTGTTCCGCGCCTATGAAACGCTGCGCGAGAAGCTGAAAGAATTCTTGTAAGGGTGTGGAGTTATGAATTGCAATCAAGTTCGCGAGCAAATGCTGGATCTGATGGTATCGGGGGCGGGCCCTGGCGAGCTGCGGGACCATGTCAAGGCGTGCGCCGCTTGCGCCGCCGAGTTGGAATCCATGCGCCAGACCATGGCGCTGCTGGACCAGTGGCAGGCGCCGGCCGACACCAGCCCATATTTTATGACCCGGTTGCGCGCCCGCATGCGCGAAGAGCAGGCGCAACCCTCCGGCTGGATGCAGTGGTTTCGCAAGCCCGCGCTTGCCGTCAGCCTTATGGTTCTGATGGTGGCCAGCATCAGCCTCTACCGCGGAAGCGGGCCGGTGAAGGACAGTGGCGCCAGTCGCGCCGCCGTCAATTTCAGGCCCGGCACCGCTGTCGGAGACTTGCAGTATTTGGACCGCAACCACGATCTGCTGGCCGATTTCGAATTGCTTGACGATCTGGATTCGTCCCCCAGTTTGGTGCAGAATTAGGGAGAGGGAATAAGCAGTTGCGCAGGAATGTCATTGCCGTGTTCGCGGGTGTCATCTTGGCGGCGGGTTTGGCCGGCGCTCAAGGCAGTGGCCCCGACAGGAAGAAGGACGAGCGCCACAAGGACGCTCCGCCGGTGCAAGCTCCCGGTTTTGCGCCGCATGTGCGCTCCCAGGGGCCGGTGTTTCACGGTCCGGGGCCGCACATGGGCGACTGGCTTCGCCGCAATGAAACTCTTCCCCCCGACCAGCAACTCCGAAAACTGGAACAGAATCCGGATTTTCAGCGCCTGCCCGACGACGGCAAGCAGCGCCTGCGCGAGCGCCTGCAAAAGTTCAACAGCCTTCCGCCCGAGCAAAAAGATCGCATCTTGGCCAACATGGAGCGCTACGAACATCTCCCGCCCGACCAGCAGCAGCGTCTGCATGAGATGTTCCGCGACTATCGGGGCCTGCCCCCGGAGCGCAAGGATGCGCTGCGCCGCGCTTTCCATGACTTGGAAGGAAAGAATCCGGCGGAACGGCAAAAACTTCTCGACTCGCCTGACTATCGCAACAACTTCTCCGACCAGGAGCGAGGATTGCTGCGCGGCATGAGCACCATCGGCATCACCCCAAATCCCGGTCAGCCCGGTCCCCCGCCTTCTCGCTAGCAACCCCGATCTGCCCGGCGTTGGCAAATGTGGAGCTGTCATTTCCTCACCATTGCTGAATTGCAGAATTGCCGAACTGCCGAATTGAAAAGCGGAGCGCGGAGATTCTCAATTCCGCGTTCCGCAGTTCGGCAAAGGAGACATCGCCGGCGAACACGTTACTGCCGCAACGAGCGCTCTTCTTGATCTAGAACCTGGACTATGGAGGTGGTCAGCTTGTCCCCCCAATGGTCGCGCACATCGAGAGCAATCAGGTAGCCCAGGTGTTCATCGATTCTGGCGGCCAGGGATTTGCCGTCAGCGGTGAGCGCATCGAGCACAGGCCGTTCCACCGACTCCAGGAATTCGCGATAGCCGGCAATTTCGTCGAGGGTTTGCCGCCCGAGCGAGGTCGGCGCCCGCAGCCGCACGCCGAATAACAGATTCAGTGCCAGCATCGCCACTGCGCTGACCGCGAACGCCTGGTTCGCAATGTGGGAGAAGACTACGATCCCGGCCACCGCCAACCCCCCGCTCACGAGGTACGGCGCCGCAGGCCGAAGCCATGTGCCTGCGACCCCCAGCCGCGGCGCGTCTTGCAGCTGGTCAATTGCCAGGCTGCCAAGCAGGACCGCAGCGAAAAGCAATCCGACCGCCGGAATCGCCGCATCCGAATGCCATTGCGATGCATACAGCGTGGCGACGATGTAGGCGGACAGCAGCATGGCCCCGGCCCCCATCAGGCGATAGCGCATGTTTTCCGTGAAGTACGTATCTCTCAGGCTGTACCAGAGCGCCTTTTCCAATTCGAATCGCGCAGGCGTGTAAAAGATTCGACCGTCAAACTTGACCGCATACAGCTCCGTCGAGGGCAGCAGTCTGCAAATCACCGTTTGCTCCTCATCGGTCAGAGGGCTGGTGCCGCCATTCGGCGTCCGCTGCAAAACGAATTCGCTGCCGCTTAATTCGATCGAGAGCTGTTTCCGGTGCGCCAAGTCGGCCAGCATCGCAGCCAGGCTGCGGGCATCGGCGCCACCACTCCACAGGCCGGAGCCGCCCATCCAGACATAGCGCACCGCGGACGGCGAGAGCCCACCGGGCGCGTGATAGCGGGTGATCACCGAGCGCGGCCGCAGCATGCTCGTCGCCCGCTGCCACACCATCAGGTAGTAGACGAACAAAGCGATGGGCGGAAGCAAGTACCACATCAAGGGTCAGGGCAGAGCTTACAGGATAATTTTGAAAAGTGAGCCAGGCGGAACCCATCTCGCCAAACCGCCCGCGCTCAACGACGGTTGCCGCTGGTGAACAAACGGCGCAAACTTGGGTTCTGCGCTGGTTGGAGCAGGAGCATAATGCGCCAAGAGATGGTAGGCCGCAGGACTGGCACTTGCGAACGACGGAGGTTCCTGTGATGCGAGAGCGCGCGCTCAAGGTTCTCTTGATTTTAGTGGGACTAGCTTGCCTGGCCGGACTTTACCCGCTCATCGGGGCGCTCCGGGACGGCGTCGCCACGACGATCAACCGGCAAGACCAGATGATTCTCAGTATCTACATCTCGCTCGGGGTCTTCCTGCTGATCGCCGCCCGCAACCCGCGCCAGCATCGTAGCCTGATCCTCTTCGCCGGTTGGTCCACGCTCGCTCACGACGGCATCATGATCGTGCAAGGCATTCAATACCACGACCTGCGCGGTGATCTGCTCGGTTTCGCTATCATCGCTGTCTTAGGCCTCGCTCTCATCGCCTTGGCTCCCGCAAAGCAGGCACGGGCATCTGCTGCTGGCGCATAGCACCCTTACGCAACCTCACGATCAAGCCCGGTCGTGTCGCGCGGGCCTGCAGTATTCTTTCTTGGCTATGAAACCCTTTTGGCTGGCTACACTCTTACTGACTGCGCTTGCAATCGCGCAATCTCCCGCGGAAAAGGATTCTCACGTGCCTCATCACGCCACCGGAGCATTTGACGTCAAGGTCGCACCGCTCGAACCGTACGTGAAAGACGATCCGACGCTCGGCCGCTTCTCCCTCGACAAGCAGTACCACGGCGACCTGGAGGCCAGCAGCAAGGGCGAGATGCTCAGCTCAGGTAAGCCGCCCACCGCCGGCGCTGTCGCCATGGAGAAGGTCACCGGAAAGCTTAACGGCCGTCGCGGCACGTTCGTACTCGAGCACAGCGCGACGATGGAGCAGGGCTCAACGACGAGTTGGAGCATCGTCGTTGTCCCCGGATCCGGCACCGGCGAATTGACCGGCATCAGCGGCAGGATGGAAATCATCATCGAGGACGGCAAGCATTCTTACAGCTTCAACTACACGCTGCCGTGACCGGTGAGCTGGGCGCTGCCCTTAGTTCCATCCGGCCAGTCCTTGCGGGTACGCCCGCTTTCTACGCGTTTTCTCCTAGAAAGCTTACGGAAATTACTTAAGGAATCTCGGGTATTCCGCTCATTGCCGCATCAGTTAACCTGGCCCTAAGCTGCTGGATAATGAAGCTGCTTTCCCCCTCAACCCTTCTTCTCAGTAGCATTGTGCTGGTGCTCGCCGGGTGCGGTGGCCGCCCATCCAATTTTCAGGCCAGCGCAAAGGTTGGCGCCAGCCCCGATCCCAGCGCGGCAACTCCGGCCGCGTCTAACGCTCCCGGAACGCCTGCTGCGGCAAGCGCGAAACCCTCATCGTTGCCCGTACCACCGGCGAATTCTGTCGTGTATGACCAGATTCAGAACAAGACGGACAACTGGACTACGTGCAGCGTCTGCGCCCAGGGCACCAACGACACCACCAACTACTGGATGGCCCCGAATCAGACCTCGCCTTCGACCACCGGCAGCAGCCGCGAATTCTTCATCGGCGGTCCGAAATGGTCGAATGCCCTGTTCATCAAGACCATCTTTGAGAACTTCGACACCACCCATTTCCTGTGGCAGTTCGACGTGCGGTGGGACGCAACCTCGATGGCCAACATCTGGACTGCCGAGTTCGATTTCTGGCAGATCAGCGGCGGCAAGGAATTCATGATCGGCAGCCAGTGCAACTTCGGCGACGGCTATTGGGACATCTGGGACCAGAAGGCCAATCAGTGGCTGCATAGCGACATTCGTTGCCAGCGCATGGCCCCGGACCAGTGGCACCACATCCAGTGGTACATGGAGCGCGACGGGAACAGCTACCACTACGACACCCTCGTCGTGGACGGCGCGTCGTACAGCATCAATCGCACCTTCAGCCCCACTTCAACTTCCTGGAAAGAATCCATGGGAGTGCAGTGGCAGCTCGACGAGAGCAGCACCGGCGTGGACATCCACGAGTGGGTGGATAACGTGAAGCTCACGGTGTGGTGAGAGAGCTGCCGGTGTCGGTGCAGAATCCCAATTCGTTTCAAATTGAACGACTTTGCGAAAAGGCTTTTCTACGCAAGTACTGTGTTCTCGCTCCAGCTGTTCCCACCACCCCAGACTAATTTAATCTCGCCAGGGTCCTTCGGATGGCCAGCGCGGTGTGGCGGATGTCGTCCGCATCAGATGCGTCCGGCGACATCTTCAGATACTCCTCCAGGTCTTCCAGGGCGCCGCGCATCTGCCCGACACTGTAGCGAAGCGCCGCGCGTTGCTTCACGTCCTCCGGCGAGCGCGGGAACATGGCGCAGATCAGGTCCACCACCTCCAGCGCCTTCCGCATGTTGCGCGCCCCCATGTACACATTTTTCAGGTTGTTCAGAATCCGTGTCAGCATCTGACGCCGGCTGACGGAGAGCAGGAATTCCGGCTGCAACGGAAGTTGGCCGGAATAGATTTCGTCGAGGCGGCTCTGGCACTCGCCGGCGGTCACGATGGCGCCGTCGTTGAAAGCGTCGATCAACGTCTCGTGCCCCTCCACGTCGTAATGCTTGAGCAGGAAGTGCCCTGGCATGCCCACGCCGAACAGTGGGAACCCGATGCGCCGCGCCACTTCCATGTACACCAGCGCCAGCGTGATCGGGATGCCCAGCTTGCGGTCGAGCACATCATTGAAAAAAGAGTTGCGCGGATCGTAGTAATCCTGGCGATT
This sequence comes from Terriglobales bacterium, assembly GCA_035691485.1. Lineage (NCBI taxonomy): Bacteria > Pseudomonadati > Acidobacteriota > Terriglobia > Terriglobales > Terriglobales bacterium. The sequence continues at coordinate 31,761 of DASSIZ010000122.1, read as the reverse complement.
GCCGCGGAACCCTTCTTCCCTGAACAGCACGTGGTTGAGCGCGGCAATGGTTTCATCGGGGCCGGCAATTCGCGACAGCCGCCCGGTCACCCGGGTCGCCAGTTCACCCAGACGCCGCAGGTAGGGTTCGAAATCGAGGTCCGGGTACTCCGTGCGCGCAATCGTTAGCGCGGCGCGATCCAGCGGAATGCGCTCGTCTTCCACCTGCTGGCCCACCAGCGAAGCGAACGCCTCCGCCACTGCTCCGGGCTTTCTGTCTGCGCCCACAAACACCATGCTAGCAAAAAGCGTTGGCCCGGGAGCGGCTTGCCAATTTTGCCGCTGCTTCTTGCCTGCTCCGGCTACAATGCTGTGCAGCGTGGAGTTTTCACCTGTGGGGAAGCGTTCCATCGAATCCAGCCCGCTGTACAACAAGGACCTGGCGCCGACCGACCCGTCGCGCCGTACTTGGGGCACCTATAACTTTGCCGCCCTTTGGATCTCGATGGCGCATTGCATTCCCACCTATATGCTCGCCTCCGGACTGATTGGCGCGGGCATGAACTGGAAGCAGGCGCTGCTGACCATCCTGCTCGGAAACACCATCGTGCTGGTGCCCATCCTGCTGAACTCGCACCCCGGCACCCGCTATGGCATTCCGTTTCCGGTGTTTGCCCGCGCCGCCTACGGCACGCGAGGTTCGAATCTTCCGGCGCTCATGCGCGCGCTGGTGGCCTGCGGTTGGTTCGGCATCCAGGCCTGGATCGGCGGCCAGGCCCTGAACGTTTTCTTCCGCGCCCTCTGGCCGGCATGGCCCAAGGCGATTGCCGGCAGCTTCGGCGGCCATGCCCCGACCGAATGGATTTCGTTCCTCCTCTTTTGGAGCCTAAACATCCTGGTGGTCTACAGAGGCATGGACCTGCTGCGGAAAGTGGAGAACTGGGCGGCGCCCTTCGTGCTGGTCATGACCGCGCTGCTGGTGTGGTGGGCGCTGACGCAGGCGCACGGCCTCGGCCCGATCCTGGCGCATCCGGGAAAATTTAACAGCTGGCACGATTTCTGGCCGATCTTCGTGCCCTCGTTGACCGCGATGATCGGCTTCTGGGCAACCTTGTCGCTGAACATGCCGGATTTCACCCGCTTCGGCCGCAGCCAACGCGAGCAGGCGCTCGGACAAGTGGTTGCGCTGCCGACGACCATGACCGTGTTCGCCGCCATGGGGGTAGTGATTACCAGCGCCACCGCGATCATCTACGGCAGTGCGATCTGGGACCCGGTTGAGCTGGTCGGAAAATTTACCCAGCCGTGGATCGTCGCCATTTCCATGTTCACGGTCGTGGTGGCGACCTTGTCGGTCAACATCGCCGCCAACGTGGTGTCGCCGGCCAATGATTTCGCCAACGCGTTTCCCCGCTTCATCACCTTCCGGCGCGGCGGTGTTCTCACCGGAATCGTCGGCATCGCCATGCAGCCATGGAAATTGCTGGCCGATCCCTCGGGGTACATTTTCAAATGGCTGCTCGGTTACTCGGGCGGACTGGGATCGATCGCGGGCGTGCTGATTGCCGACTACTGGCTGGTGCGCCGCAAGCGTCTCGAAGTCGAAGACCTTTATCTCGAGGATGGAATCTACGGCGGCTGGAACCTGAAAGGCATCGTCGCCACCTTGTTGGGGTGTGCGGCAGCATGGATCGGTTTGGTGGTTCCGTCGCTGCACCTGTTGTATGACTACTCATGGTTTGTCGGCTTCGGCGTTTCGTTCCTTGCCTACTGGCTGCCGGAAGCGGTCAGCAAGACCTACACTGCGGAAACGCAGCCGTCGGAAGGCACGGCTGACTGATTCCATCAGCATTCATCCCTTTCGTGGAACTCGGCGAGGATCCAGAACGTTTCTTACTTAGGCAGTGTGGAACCTGAGCGTCTGTAGGCTCGCCTAACGAAATTGCTGAAATGTCAACAAGCGCTGTCGTAGCAGAAAACGCCTCCGCCGAGCGACTGCCTCTTCCGCGCCTCGCCATCGGCGTCCTGCTTGGACTGTGCGCGGCCAAGCTCCTGCTGCACCTGTTCACCAGCGTCCGCCATTACGGTTATTTTCGCGACGAACTTTATTACCTCGACATGGCGCGCCATCTTGATTGGGGCTATGTCGACGCCGCCCCGCTGATCGCGGTTTATGCCAAGCTCGCGCTGGTGATGGGAGGATCGCTGGCGGCGTTGCGTATTCTTCCCGCGCTGGCCGGCACGGCGCTGGTGGCCCTCTCCATCCTGATTGCGCGCGAACTCGGTGGCGGGCGTTATGCCCAGTTCCTCACCGGCCTGGCCGTGCTGATGTGCCCCGGCATCCTGGTGATGGACGGCTTGCTCACCATGAACGCCTTCGAGCCGCTGTTCTGGATGGGTTGCGTGCTGGTGATCGCGCGCATCATCCGCACCGGCAATTCGCGCCTCTGGCTATGGTTCGGCGTCCTGGCCGGGTTGGGATTAGAAAACAAGCACTCGACATTGTTCTTTGGATTCGCTGTCACGGTGGCGCTGCTGCTGACCCAGTATCGGCGCGAGTTCCTGAAGCCATGGCTCTGGATCGCCGCCGGGATTGCGGTTTTGCTGTTTCTGCCCAACTTGATTTGGCAAATCCGGCATCACTTTCCCACGCTGGAAGACCTGGAGAATGTCCGCCGCGAAGGCAAGAATGTAATCTTTCCGCTGGGTTCCTTTCTCAAGCAACAAATCATCGCCACCCATCCGGTTCTCTTTCTTGTCTGGCTGGGCGGGCTTATCTGGCTCCTGCGCGAAAAACGCTGGCGCGTGTTCGGGCTTACCTACCTGGTCTTTTTCGCCGCCATGGAGATCGAGCACGCCAAGGACTATTACCTGTTCCCGATCTATCCCATGCTCTTCGCTGCCGGGGGCGTAGCGATTGAGCGTTGGCTGGCCGCGCGCGCTGCCTGGACGAAGGCTGCCGTAGTTGCGCTCATTCTGGCGCTCACCCTGCCCACGCTACCGCTGGCCACCTGGATGTTATCGCCGGAGCGCTTCATTGCTTACACGCGTTGGCTGGGGTTCACTCCTCCCAAGCAGGAAGTAAACCACGCAGGAATGTTGCCACAGCCCATCGGAGACCAGTTTGGCTGGCCGGAGCTGACGCGAGAGGTTGCGGATATCTACAACTCACTGCCCCCTGAAGAACGCGCCAAGACCGGAATCCTGGCCGGCAATTATGGAGAGGCAGGCGCCATCAACATGTTCGGTCCGCAGTATGGCCTGCCGCGCGCCTTCTCACGGCATCAGACCCACTGGTACTGGGGTCCTCCGCAGGAGGACTACCGCAATTTCATTTTTCTGCAGTTCAGCCGGCGGGATGTCGAGGAGAACTGCACGTCATGGCAGGCCTTCGATCACTACAACCGCTACGGGATGGAGGAGGAGAATACGGCGATCTATCTTTGTCGCGGCGCCAAGTTCGACCTGCGAAAGATCTGGCTGCACTACCACCACTGGAATTAGAACGTCAGCCGCGCAAAATATTCTTCGCGATGAAGAACACATTCGCCGGGCGCTCCGCCAGGCGTCGCATCAGGTAGGGATACCACTCGGTGCCGAAGGGGATATATACCCGCATGCCCCAGCCTTCGCGCACGATGCGCTCTTGCAGGTCGCGACGGATGCCGTAGAGCATCTGAAACTCGAAAGAATTGCGCGCGATTTTTTCTTTCTCCGCAAAAAGCATGACCTGCTGAATGATCTTCTCATCGTGGGTGGCGATGCCGTGATAGACGCCGCTCTTCAGCAGGATTTTCGCGAGCTTCACATAATTCGCGTCTACTTCCGACTTCTTCTGAAAGGCGACTTCGGGCGGCTCTTTGTACGCTCCCTTGCACAGGCGAATACGGATTTTGTCGGAGATCAGCTTTTCGGCATCGGCTTCGCTCCGCCTCATGTAGGACTGCAGGACCGCTCCGGTGTGGCCCGGATAATGCGCGTGAAGCTCGTGGACGAAATCGAGAGTTCGCTGCGTATAGGGTGAGCCTTCCATGTCCACGCGCACGAAGTTGTCTACCTTCTTGGCGTGGTCGACCAGCGCGCAGACCAGCTTTTCGCACAGCTTCGAATCCACGTCGAGGCCCATGTGCGTGAGCTTGAGGCTGACATTGGCTTTGAGCTTGCGCTGGGTAAGCAGATCGAGCAAGCGGTGATAAAGCTGCGCGCTGGCTTCGGCTTCGGCCGCGTTGGTGACGTTCTCGCCCAGGTTGTCCACGCTGACGGTCATGCCCTTGGCATTGACCGACTCGGCGGCGGACAGCAGTTCTTCGATGGTGGTGCCGGCGACGAACCGGCGCGACATCTTCTGGCCGATGGATGAACGTTCCGCGAATGCGCGCAAGGCGCGGCTGGTCGAGAGGCCTATGAAAAGTTCCCGTAGCATCTGGCTCCGCAAGGCAAACTCATGTTTGTATCACATCGCCGGGTTGTGGCCGGTAGGAACGGCATCACACGACCGTGTTCATGAGCCGAGCGGAGCGCCTGGAGCACTCAGGATTCACTCCCCTCTTGCTTCGAGAAATTTCTCGACCTCCAACGCCGCCATGCAGCCGGTGCCGGCGGCGGTAATGGCCTGGCGGTAGCGGCGGTCCTGCACGTCGCCGCAGGCGTAGACTCCGGGAACGCGGGTAAAAACGTTGTCCCGCGTGATCAGGTAACCGTCCTGGTCCGTGTCGAGCTGGTCGCCGAAAACCTTGGCGTTGGGGATGTGTCCGATGCCGAGAAACATGGCGCTGGTGGGAAAGTCCCATGACTCGCCGGACTGCACGTTGCGCAGCCGCAGGCCGGTGACCTCCTGTTTCGAGACATCATAGACATCGTCCACTACGGTATTCGGCAGGAACTTGATTTTCGCGTGGGCGCGGGCGCGCTCCAGCATGATCTTGCTGGCGCGGAACTGCTCGCGGCGGTGGATGATGGTGACCTTGCTGGCGAAGCGGGTGAGAAACAGCGCTTCTTCCATGGCGGAATCGCCCCCGCCGATGACCACGATTTCCTTCCCGCTGAAAAAAAAGCCATCGCAGGTGGCGCAAGAGCTGACGCCGTGCCCGATGAGCGCCATTTCATTGGGCAAGCCGAGCCAGCGCGCCGAAGCTCCGCTGGCTATGATCAGCGTCTCGGTTCGCACCACATCCTTGCCGACCTTCAGCGTGAAGGGATAATTTCTGAGGTCGGCGCTGACCACGTCGCCGGTCACATACTCGGCGCCGAAGCGTTCCGCCTGCTTGCGCATGTTCTCGATCAGTTCCGGCCCCTGGATCCCTTCCGGAAAGCCGGGAAAGTTTTCTACCAGCGTAGTGAGCGACAACTGCCCGCCGGGCTCGTGCCCCTGCACGAGCAGCGGCTTGAGGTTGGCGCGCGCCGAATAAATGGCAGCCGTCAGCCCGGCGCATCCGGACCCGATGATGACTGTCTTCCTGACATTCTCCATAGTTGTTGGATTACGCTTTCTTCATTTTGATTCGGGGGCGGCGCGTTTGCCCATCGGCTTCACGCGCACCGGACGATGCCCGCCGTTCACTCCCAGTTCGGAGGGGACAATCTGCTTGGCGTCCAGGCGCGCGCGGTAGGAAGCCATGATTTGCGAAGCGCTGCGAAACAGCGGTTCGTACTCGCCCTGGTCGGCCTGCGGACAGCGCGCCAGTACCAGCGAAGGCTTGCCATAGCGCTCGATACGAATGTGGCTCACCGGGGTATCGGATGCCAACACCTGCGCCGGGCTGCTGCCGGCAGCGACCTGGTCTTCGAGCGCGACTTGCATGACGTCCTTGGCCTCGCGCGAGTAGAACACCGCTGTTTCACGCACTTCTTTCGGGTCCGCGCTGTAGGAAAACTGCACCGCCAGCAGCGGCATGGCCCTGGGAAATTCGCGGCGGATGCGCACCCAGTCTGATCCTGCTCCGTCGTCGCCCGTTGTGTGTCCGCGGGTGATCTCGTAATCGCGCCCGAAGCTGGGGCTCTGAGGAATGCGCGCCAGCGCCGCCGCGATATCCTTCTGCTCCGGTTCGCTCGGTGCGCAGACATTCAGGATGTTGACGCGCATGGGCGGAGTTTGCGCGGGCTTGGGCCGGTCCTGCACGGGGATGATCGCAACCAGAAAGGCGGCGGTGAATTTCAGCACGGCGGCATTTTACCGCACGCGCCAGAAACGGCCCGGCGCCGGCGCTTCGAACCGCAAGACAACGCGGTTTCGCTGTTTGCTCAGGCGGCGACTACAATTCCCGGCATGGCAAATCTGTGTCTGGTTTATGGAATGCGCCTGTTGCCCTCGGAGGATATCGAAGAAGTGGGCGAGGCCACGATCAAGCTGAAACACGGCCGCACCGCGCATGTCACCATGCACATCCTCGAGGGCGGCAAGGATGACATCGAGAAGCAGCTCCGCACCAGCGTCGAGGCGTTCTTCGATATGTATCCGGAAATCTGAACCGTTCAGGCGCTCTGCTTGCGGGCGAGGGCCCCGATGGTTTCCAGCAGGTCCTTGACTTCGATGGGCTTGAACAGCAGGGTAAAGCGCTTTCGTTCGGCTTCGTCGGCCAGGTCGCGGGTGGCGTAGCCCGTCAGCAGGATGGCGGGAATCTTGGAGTGGCGGGCGCGCGCGAACTCCAGCACCTCGATCCCGCTGCGGCTTCCTTCCAGGGCAAGGTCGCAAATGAGCACGTCGAAGGGCTGTTCTGCGAGCGCGACTTTGGCTTCGCGGGCGGTGGCGACGCCGGTGACGTCATAGCCGCTCTGCCTCAGGATCATCGAGTAGGTCAACAGAACCGCTGGTTCGTCGTCGACTACGAGGATAGAGGGCCGTCCGCGCATCCGCAAAAGGATACACCCGGGACTTGTCACCAATGGTGACAGAACGCAGATTGTGAAGTTTTTTTCTGTGAATTTCTAAAAACTAATCTGTGCAAAATGAACCCGTAGCGGGACGGCTGCGTATCTCGAATGGGCAACAAATTGCTCTTCTGTCGCCCGGGTTAAGCAAACCGGGCCAGCTATAATCAACCCTCAGCCTGGAAAGTCTCGGCATGTTATCCGTCGCCCATCGTTATCTGCGCCGGCAGTTTTACTTGTACTGGCCGCGCATGAGCCGGCTGGCCCGCATCACGGCGTACTTCGCCGGGCTGGACCTGCTGTTGCTTGCGATCTGGTCGATTTCCCTGCTGCTGACCCGTGGCGGCAGCACCGGCCTGATGTGGTGGACCGGGTTCCTGGCTTACGTAACCGCGGTTCTGGCCCTCGCGCTCGGGCTGCGCTGGGCGCGGCGCAAGCTGATGTGGCGCCTGCGGAACCGGTTGGTCGTCACCTATGTCTTTATCGGCGTCATCCCCGTGATCCTGCTGCTCACCATCGGCGTGATCACCGCTTACCTGTTCGCGTGGCAGTTTGCCACCTATGTGGCCGCTTCCGATATCCGCAGCGACATCGCGACCTTGAGCGCGCTCAATGGGCACCTCGCGTTCCGTGTTGCTGACCGCATCCCTTCCACGCCGCTGCTGGAACTATTGCAGCACGAAGCCGCCGAACGCGAGCCCGCTTATCCGGCGCGCGAAATTACCGCCTGGTACGACGGCAAAGCCTACACTTTTCCCGCGCGGGCAACGCCCGCGCCCTTGCCGCCGCACCAAGGGAAAGCCATCCAAACGGTCGCACTCGACCGTGGGCAGATCCTCCTGCGCGCCTGCGACGCTGTTCCCGCCGCGAAGGGTGAACTGGTGCTGATTTCCAGCGTGCCGCTCGACGAGAAACTGCTGGGCAAGGTAAGCGCGGAAGTCGGACAAGTTTCGCTGTCGCTGTTTACTTCCTCTTCTCCAGATTCCGACAACAAGGGAGTGGCGAAATCGTCGGCCAGTGCCGGCCAGCAAAAGGGCACGCAACTCGCGATTGGGAATGAGCGGCTGGAAATCGGCCGCGAGTCCGGCGCGGGCACACCCGCCACGGTGAAGGCAGGAAAGCTGCCTCCGCCCGTCAACCGCTTTGACCGCGAAATTACCGGCGGCAGCCTGCTCGAGGTGTTGGATTGGAATTCCGGCACCAAGCGCACCGCGCTGCTGGCAGTGGTCACGCGGCCCTCGCTTCTCTACGACCGCCTGTTCCGGACCGTCGGCCAGACCGCGACGTTTATTGTCGGCGTACTGGTGGTCGTGGTGGTGTTGTTCGGAATCATCGAACTGCTGGCACTGATCATCGGCGTGCGGCTGACGCGGACGATCACCGGATCGGTGGCGGCGCTGTATCGCGGCACGCTGCACGTGAACCGCGGAGAATTCAATCATCGCATCGAGATCCGGAGCGAGGACCAGCTCGCCGCCCTGGAAGGCTCGTTCAATTCGATGACCGCATCCCTGCAACGCCTGTTGCTGGAACAAAAGGAAAAGCAGCGGATGGAAAACGAGCTGGTGATCGCGCAGGAAGTCCAGGCCCAGCTGTTTCCCCGGCAGACGGCGGAGATACCGGCGCTCGAGGTGCACGGTATCTGCCGGCCCGCGCGTACCGTCAGTGGTGACTATTACGACTTCCTGCCGCTCGAGGCCGGTAAGGTGGCGCTGGCGGTAGGGGACGTGAGCGGAAAAGGCATTTCGGCGGCGCTGCTGATGGCGACCATCCACTCCGCCGTCCGCGCTTACGCATTGCAGGCCGTGGTCACTCCGGCGATGTCGGCTGGATCAAGGCATGGCGACAGCGAATACAGCGGAACGGCACTGGCGTATGCCAACGGCGATCTCTCGCCGGCGGCGGTCATGACCCTGCTCAACCGCCAGCTCTATCACAGCACGCCGCTGGAAAAATACGCGACGCTGTTTTTCAGCACCTACGACAGCCATAACAGCGGCCTGAGCTACTGCAACGCCGGGCACCTCGCGCCGCTGCTGCTGCAGACGGATGGTTCGACGAAGAGGCTCGATGTTGGCGGGACCGTCGTCGGCCTGTTCGACGCCGTTCCCTACGAGGAGACCAGGGTTCAGCTCGCGCCGGGTGACATTTTCATTGCCTACAGCGACGGCATTACCGAGCCGGAAAACGATTTTGGAGAATTCGGAGAACAGCGACTGGTGGACCTGGTCCGCGAAAACCATCGGCTGCCGCTGGCACGCATCTCAGACCTGGTAATGTCGGCGGTGCTGGATTGGATCGGCGGAGCCGAACAACCGGACGACATCACGCTGGTGTTGGCCAGGCCGAGATAAGTGCGGACCATTCCCGCGACATCTGGAGCTCAGTTACGCGTTGGTGCGCCGCCTGCGAGCGCGCTTGCGGATCGCATTGGGAAACTCCATCAGTTCGCAACCGAGCATCTGCACCACCTCGAAGCAGAGGTCCCCGCGATGCTTGAGAAAATCAACAATGTCGGCGGCGGGAATGAAAGCGACTTGCGCGTCCTCGATGAGTTCCGCCGTAAACAGGTAGCTGCGCTCCAGGATGGTGCCGGGCAATCCCAGCACGTAGCCGGGGCCCACATTGCGGAACACGACAGAGCGTCCGTTATCGGCGGGCAATGAGAGATTCGCTTTCCCCTCGATAAGCAGGTAAACGCCCCGCGACGGCTCTCCGCGACGGAACAGCACAGTGCCTTGGGGATAGAACTTGGCCGAGGCCAACTTCTCAAAACCGGCGCGCAGATCGGGATGCCCGGTGAACGCCTCACTCGACTTGGAAGGCAGGTTGGAATGAGCTTTGGTCGCCATGATGCCTCCAGCGTAAGCCAAGCTTGTACGCCCTTATTGGCGACGCTGCCGTGATAACCATCACATCTTCGGGTGAGGTGGAAAAATGTGTGCGGATTTCAATCCGTCGATATCGGACGGGTGGCCCACTCGAACCCGCTTTTGGCTTGCGTAGGGCAGTCGCTAAGACCTCTGTCGAAGTCGGCTGTTCGGGCCGGTGAACTTAGGACTAAAGCAGTTTTCAGGCTGCCCGGCGGCGGACCTGCCGGCGGCGCACGCTTCCGGTCTCGGTCATGGCGGCGACAGTGGTGATGTTCAGGCCGAGAATGCGGAACCATTTGGCCTCGGAACCATCGTCGAATCCCAGGAAGCTGGGAAGGGCGCTGGCCGCGGCGGCCAATGCAAAGTCGATCTTGACGTGGGCAGGAAGGCTGATGACGTCGGCCATGCCGCCGGGAAGATCCGTCAGCAGCGTAGTTGTCAGTTCCGCGCCCCCGCAGATCAGCGCGCTGATGGCGGCGCGCTTGTTGCGGCCCCAGAGGATGCCCGCCAGCAAGCCGAAAGCGCCGATGGTGGCGTAATCGGCGATCGCGTGGGTCTTGGGGCTGATGACTTTCGGCATTTTGTGGGCGAGCGCGGCGACACTTTTCTGCAACACGGGCATGGCAATCCTCCGCTGTGAAAGATGCCGCGTAAGAAAAATCGGTTGGCGTCCGGATGGAAAAACCAGAACCCTACGCCGGGTTCGCCTTGGCGCGTTGCAGCGCGCGCTGCAGCGTTTGATCCAGCGCTGATTTCGCCTGCTGGTACTCGGCATCCGAGATGCGGCCCTGCTGGCGCTCCACTTCCAACTGGAACAGCTCTTCTTTCAAACCCTCCAGGAGCATGGACGACCGCGGTGCGGTCGCGGTGGAAGTGTTTTGCGGCTGCGAACTGAAGACAGGAGCAACGGTTGCCGCGGATCTTTGCATCGGCGCGGTCGGCACAGGCGCAGCAGGCTGGTTGCGCGTTGCCACCCAACCTCCGCCGGCGGCGAGCAGCGCCAGGCATGCCCCTAATATCGCCCAACGATATTTGTGGATAGGATCCGGCGTGCCCTCCGGCGTTCCCAACCCACCGCCGGGGCGCGCCCCGTCGCCGGCACCCATGGCGCCACCGGCGCCAGCTTCCTGCTGTCCGCCCGGCGCTCCTTGCTGGTCGGCGAGCATGCCCGTTCCCGCGACACGGAAACTGAGATCTTTTTCCGGCGTCACCTGGGTCGCAACCTGCAGGTTGGCTTGTCCGTTTTCATCGTTCACCGTGGAATAAATCCCGCTGTTTTTCGCGCCGAATTCCATGCTCTTGGGCAGCATGACGGCAAAGTGCTCCAGCTTCCCCGTGACCTTCGGCCTCAGCGTCGCTTCCCCTGAGTACGGCAGGTGATACGCCACCTGGAAGCGTGTCTCCCCCGGGCGGATCGGGAATACGAAATAATATTTTCCCTTGGCCTTGTCGGAAGGCACCGGCGCGGAATTTACCGGCATGCCGCCGGGGCCCTGCGCCACGCCTTCATCCACCTGTGCCCCCTCCGGCAGCGTGATCTCGTAGGTGCGATCCGACATGAGCGAACGCGGCGGGTTGGAGCTGTTCTTGAGCGAGATCAGTTCGATTACCTGCAGCGACTTCTGGTCGGCCTGCACCCGCATGACCCGCACGTTCTCGCTAATGCCATCCAGTTTCTTCGCGGCATCGTAAACTTTGATTTCCGTCATGGTCGTCCCGGGACGGATCGGCCCGCCGGCTGGAAAATAATTCACTCCCTGGTGATTCACCCTCACCAGGTGCGGTCCTGCGGAAGCGTTGTCAAAGCTGAACCTGCCTTGCGCGTCGGTCTTGGTCCTGCCCGATTCCTGCATGCCCTGCGCCAGCGTGAGCAGGACGACATCATCGCCCGCGGCCGGCTTGCCGGTGGTGCCATTGGTCACAGTTCCACCGAGGGTTTCGGCAGATGCGAATGCGGCAAGGTTCAATAGCGCCGCCAGAACTGCCATTTTCAATTGCAGCTTCAATAGTCTTACTCCGCGCACAAAAATGTACTGCCCAATCCTATGACCTTGTCTCTCGGTACTCGGTACTAAGTACTCGCTACTCGGTACTCGCTTTTCTCCAGCCCCTCAATCTCGGCCAGCAACGACGCCGCTTCCTGTTCCAGGGCAGCCCGCATCGTCTGGTAATCGGCCTCGGGATACTTGCCGGCCTTGTATTCAAAGTTCAGGTCGCGGAGGTTTTCGTACACCATCTCCTTGCGCTCGCGGAGGAAGGTCAGCCTTGTCTTTTCCTCGCCGGGATCGACCCGGGCCGGCAGCGAGAAAATGTAAAAGAAAAGCGCGGCGGTCATGAGCACGCAGGCGGCAATCATCATAATTCCGTCTCCTCGTGCACCCGCCGACGCAGGTCATCCATCTCACGCGCGTCGAGGCCGGGTCCGGCGGCCGGCACTACCGCCGGAGCGCGCCGGGTATTCCAAGCCTTCACCACCAGCACCACCAGCAACAGCCCGCCGCTCAGCGCTGCGAACGGCATGATCCATGCCACGCGATTGAATCCCGTGGCGGTCGGCGCAGCCAGAACCGTCGGCCCGTACTTCTGCACAAACCCCTGCATCACCAGGTCGTCACTTTCGCCGCGCTGCAGGCCGGCCATCAGTTCGTTGCGCATTCCCTCGGAATAAGTGCAGCCGACGTGGTTGCACTCCAGCAGCACCTGGTTACAGCCGCAGCGGCACATCAGCTTGTGTCCGACCGAATCGAAACGGCCGCCGAGATCGTCACCCGCGCCCGCAAAAATAAGCACGGCAAGGCAGACAACTACGAGCGAAGCTGCACGCTTGACCCTTTTCATCGTCCGGCTCCCACCGGCTCGGCGGCGGCCGCAACCCGCGCGGGGACGGTGGCGCGAACTGGCGCCGCGTTCGGCACCAGGGCCACGCCCGTGCCGGCAATCACGATCAGCACCCCAATCCAGATCCACAAGACAAGTGGATTCAAATGCGCGCGGATAATCGGCCGCCCGGTGTCTTCATTCAGCCCGCTGTAAACCAGATACAGGTCCTCTTTCAAGGTCGAGCGGTTGGCGACGATCGTCGCCGTCTGCTGGCTCGCCTTGTAGAAGCGGCGCTCGGGATACATGGTCGCCACCGGCTTGCCGTTCTTGCTGACGTCAATGATTGCCCACTGGCTGCGGTAATTCGGGTTGTCATCGTCGGTATAGGAGCGGCACACCAGCGTGTACGGCCCGATAGACATCTGCTGTCCGTTGCCCAATTCGTGCTCGGTATCACGATTGAACGCAGCGCCGGCAAATCCAATCATGATGACGATGACACCGAAGTGCACAATGTATCCGCCGTAGCGTCGCGTATTGCGCCGCGTCAATTGCAGGACCCCGGACAACAGAGAACTCGAAGTGTGGCGAGCGATTACCCTGCCGCCGCGCACGAACTCCGAGGTCACCGTGGCCGCGACCAGCACCGACAGCATGATCGTCATCAGCGAGAACAGGTAAGACGAATCTTGCCAGGGCCGCATTCCAAACGGCCCGCCCCACGATGGCGGCGTCACCACCAGGAGCACTACTGCGCCGACCGCAATCAGCGTCGGCGCAAGAAAATTGCGCTTCAGGCTCTCCAGCGACGTCTTGCGCCACGCCAGCAGCGGTCCGACCGCGGTCAGCAGCAGAAGCAACAACGCGATCGGAATGTTGACCCGGTTGAAAAATGGCGGACCGACGGTGATCTTGTGGCCCTGCACCCACTCGCTGAGGATCGGGAACAGCGTCCCCCAGAGCACGGTGAAGCAAGCGACCAGCAGAATCAGGTTGTTGAACAGGAAACTGGATTCGCGCGAGACCAGCGATTCCAACCGGTGCTCGCTCTTCAAATGGGAACGGTTCTTCACAAAGAAGAAGACACAAACCGCAAATGACAGCGCCAGGAATCCGACGAACCAGTCCCCGATCGAGGATTGTGCAAAGGCGTGTACCGAGCTGACCACGCCGCTGCGCGTCAGGAACGTGCCGAAAATCGACAGCAGGAAAGTGGCGAATATCAGCCACATGTTCCACATCTTCAGCATGCCGCGTTTTTCCTGCATCATCACCGAGTGCAGAAAAGCCGTGCCGGTGAGCCAGGGCATCAGCGAGGCATTCTCCACCGGGTCCCATCCCCAATAGCCGCCCCAGCCCAGCACCGAGTACGCCCAGTGTGCACCCAGGAAAATGCCGCAGGTCAGGAAGCCCCACGTCACCATGGTCCAGCGGCGGGTGATGTGGATCCACTTCTCGCCCGGATAACGCATGATCAGCGCCGCCAGCGCGAAGGCGAAAGGCACCGTGAATCCCACGTAGCCGAGATAGAGCATCGGCGGGTGAATCACCATTTCCGGATACTGCAGCAGAGGGTTCAGTCCGTTGCCGTCCGCCGGAATGGCGCCTTGGGTTAGCGCAAACGGCGGCGCGGCAAAATTGACCAGCAGCAGAAAGAAGGCCTGCACCGCAGCAATGACCACCGATGCGTACGCCACTAGCCGCGTATCCACCTTGTGCCGCATGCGCAACACCAGGCCGTAGCTGGCCAGCAACAGCGACCAGAACAGCAACGAGCCTTCCTGGCCTGACCAGAGCGCCGCGAACTTGTAAGGCGCGCCCAGGTCGCGGTTGCTGTGGTGGAGGATGTAGGCGATGGAAAAATCGTTCTGGAACGTGGCGACTACCAGCACCGCAGCGGCAATCGCTATGGCAGCCCAGGCGGCGATGCCGGCCCGGCGCGCGGTTTCGCCCAGGCGCTCGTAGCCGGGGCCGTGACCGAACAGCGCAAACGCCCCTGCCACAAAACAATACAGGCTGAGCGCTAGCGCGAGGACCAGCGAGAAACTTCCAAGCAATGGCATTAGGAGGGACTCACCACCGTGCTGCCTATTTTTTCAGAAACCCAGGCGCTCGGCAACTAAGGACGCGAACCGCGGAAGTCCAACCGCGGTTTTGGACGGTTAAAGCGAAGCGGGCGCAACCGGTCGCGCACAAGTCTTGATGTTTGGGAGTCGCTGGGCAGGCGCGGTTTAAGCGGCGTTGTCCTTCATGCAATCGCGCACTAGCGCAATCAACTCCGGCGGGGGTACCGGCTTTTGCCGGAAAACGACATTGAGCCCCGCATATTCGTCTTCCGCTTCGGGCAGGCCGGTAATGACAATCACCGCCACCGCGGGCTTGAGTTGCCGCAGTTGACGCACAAACTCCGCCCCGCTGGCGCCCGGCAGGATGTGGTCGGTGACGATCACACCGATGCTGTCTCCCACTTTCTCGCTGCGCAGCACGGCGTGCGCGCTCTCCGCCGTGGTGGCGATGCACACCTCTATCCCGGCGTCGCGCAAGATCGCCTCGCGCACGCGAAGTTGCAGCGGACTATCGTCAATAAGCAGAACTCTCTGCAAAAGACCGCCGTAATCCGAGATCCTTGGGCCCGATCCGCCAAAGCGGAACTGCTGCTATGCCGTACGCGAAAAACGTGACAGCACTTCCGCCTCAGCCTGGAACCAGTCGTCCTGGGCACAGCCGTCTTGCCGGCCGCGCTTCTCGTACAACTCGTAGGCGCGGACGCGGATTGCCGTTTCCAGGTCGAAGGACGAACTGGCCTTGCTGCTGCCGTTGTGTCCGTTCTTTTTCTCCAGAATGGAAGTGGCGGCCTTGGCAGGGGGTTGCGTCGTTGTCACTTGCTCACGTTTTACTCTGGGCATTTCTCAACTGCTCCTAGGGTTTTGAAACTATGGCAGGACCCGCATGGACTGGGGGTATGCCTCACCATGAGTACTCGTCAATATTACCCCGTTGAGCTGTGGATTTGGAGGCGCTCCGAAAATTTTCTCCCGCTTGCGTTGTGTCAACTTCCGCCAGCAACGAGTCGGAATGCAAAAAGCTGTTGTTCCGTCGCAACCCGTTGTTGTCGCGCCCTGCTAGGCGCTGCAAGATCAATGAAAATCGTGCGACTTGGTTTCCGCTTCCGTGATCGGCAGCGGCAGCACGCGGTGCGCCTTCACTGAGATGACATTGTCCAGGTTCTGCAACACGCCTTCCACCAGCAAAAACTTTTCTCCGACCAGCAGCAGCCGGTTCTGCTCGAACAGATCGGGAGTAACGATCGCATTAGCGATTCCGGTTTCGTCCTCCAGGCTAAGAAAGACGAATCCCCTTGCCGTGCCCGGCCGCTGCCTCGCAATGACGCATCCGGCCGCGCATACCCACCGGCCATGGGGAATTTTTTCCAGCTCGGCGGCGGTACAAATGCCCTTGGCCTTTAACTCATTCCGGCGATACGCCATCGGATGTGGGCCGACTGTGAGCCCGGTCCCGCGGAAATCCGAGACCAGCCGCTCTTCCCGATCCATCGCCGGCAGCGGCGAGGCCGCATCCGGCTCCGGCACCGCGCGCAGCAGCGGCCCTTCTCCCCGGCTGGCGCTGGCCACCTGCCAGAGAGCATCGCGGCGGTGAAGACGAGGTTTCACGTTTCGAGTTTCACGTTTCACGTCGTCAGGAGTGCTTTCACCTGAAACTTGAAACGTGACACGTGAAACCTGCTCCGCCGCGCCTGCGGAGCCAATAGCGTTCAACGCTCCAATGGCGGCCAGTGTCTCCAGCTCCGTCCGGCGCAGCTCCGGCACTCGCCGTGCCAGGTCGGTAATGGAATCAAACGGCCTCTGCTCCCGGGCACACACCAGCGCATGCGCCGCATCCTCGCGCAGTCCACGCACGTAGCGAAGGCCAAGGCGAACGGCAGGTTTCACGTTTCCAGTTTCGCGTTTCACGTCGTCGGGGTTGCTGTCACGTGAAACTTGAAACGTGCAACGTGAAGCCTCTTCTTCCACCGCGCACAGCCAATCCGATTTCGTTACATCCACCGGCAGAAACCTCAGCCCGTGCCGCTGCGCATCCTTGACTACCGTGGACGGGTGATAGAAACCCATCGGCTGGTTGTTGAGCAGCGCCGCGGTGAACGCCGCCAGGTAATGCGTCTTGAGGTAGGCGCTCGCATACGCCAGCAACGCGAAGCTGGCCGAGTGCGACTCGGGAAATCCGTACAGTGCGAACGAGGTGATGGAATCAATGATCTGTTCCTGCGCGCCGGGCGCGATGCCGTTGCGCGCCATGCCCGCGCGCAGCTTGACCTCGATATCGCGCATCCGTTTTTCCGAGCGCTTGAAGCCCATGGCCCGCCGCAGCTCTTCCGCCTCGCCCCCGCTGAAGCCGGCGGTGATCATCGCCATGCGCAGCAATTGTTCCTGGAACAACGGCACGCCCAAGGTCCGCGACAGCACCGGCTCCAGCGACCGGTGTGGGTAGGTTACTTGCTGCCGGCCCTGGCGGCGTTCCAGAAATGGGTTCACCATTTTGCCGACAATCGGGCCCGGGCGGATGATGGCCACCTGCACCACGATGTCGTAAAACTTCTGCGGGCGCAGCCGCGGCAGGCACGACATCTGCGCCCGGCTCTCGATCTGGAACATGCCGACGGTGTCGGCTTTCTGCAGCGCGGCGTACACCGCCGGATCATCGGCGGGCAGGTGCGCCAGGTCCACTTCTTCGCCGTAATGATCGCGGATGAGCTGGATGGAGTCCTCCAGCACCGCCATCATTCCCAGCCCCAGCAGATCCACCTTGATGATGCCCAGGTCGGCGCAATCTTCCTTGTCCCACTGCACCACCACGCGCCCGGGCATGGAGGCGGGCTCCAGCGGCACCACCGAATCAAGTTGTCCCTGGCAGATCACCATGCCGCCGGAGTGCTGCCCCAGGTGCCGCGGCAAATCCTGCACCGCGAGGCACAGCTCCAGGAATTTACGCATGCGTGGATGTCGCAAGTCGAACCCGGCATAGCGGAACTGCTTCTCCAGGGTTTCGTCCGGGTCCTTGTACTCCCAGGTCCCGACCAGCGATGACAGCCGCCCGATAGTGTCTTCATCGAAGCCCAGCACCTTGCCCATCTCGCGCGCGGCCATGCGCCCGCGATAGGTGATCACGTTGGCCGTCATCGCCGCTCCGCGCTCGCCGTATCGCCGGTAAACGTATTGAATGGCGCGCTCGCGCTGCTCGCCGGAAGGCAGGTCGAGATCGATGTCCGGCCACTCGCCGCGTTCTTCGCTGAGGAAGCGCTCAAACAGCAGGTCCATGCCGACCGGATCGACGGCGGTGATTCCCAGCGAGTAGCAAACCGCGCTGTTGGCCGCCGAGCCGCGTCCCTGGACCAGGATTCCCTGCTCGCGACAAAAGCGCACGATGTCCCACACGATCAGGAAATAGCCCTCGAGCTTCAGCTTTTCGATCAGCGCCAGTTCGCGCTCCACCTGCCGCCGCGCCCGCGCCCGCATGTCGCGCGCCGCCCGCCCGTATCGCTCCTGGAACCCTTCCTGCGTGCGCTGCCGCAGGAACGACATCATCGTCTCGCCCTCCTCCACCGGGTAGCGCGGAAATTCGTAGCCCAGGTCGGCGAGCGTGAACTGGAGCCGCGCGGAAACTTCATTCGTCGCGGCAATCGCTTCCGGCAGATCCGCGAACAGCTTTTCCATCTCCGCCGGCGACTTCACATGCCGCTCGCTGTTGCGCGCCAGCAACCGTCCTGCCGTGGCCAGAGTCCGGTAATGCTTCAGGCAGGTAAAGGCATCGAGGATCTGCCGCTCCTCCGGTTTCGCATGCCGCACGCCGTTGCTGGCGACGATCGGCAGCCCCAGCTCGCGTGCCACCTGCACGGCGAAGATGTTGCGCGCTTCTTCGTCCCGCAAAAAATGCCGCTGCAATTCGACATAAACATTTTCCCGCCCGAAGATGCGCGCCAGCCGCTCGACTTCGCGCTTCCCTTCTTCCATCCCGCCACGCCGCAGCGCCTCCGCCAGCGGACCATCGTCGCCCCCGGTCAGGCAAATCAGCCCGCGCGCATGTTCCTGCAGATCGGCTTCCGTCGCCGCCGTCGCCTCCGCCGGCGCGTCCTTCGGCCCGCGCGCCTTCATCCGTGTCACCAGCCGGCATAGATTCTGATAGCCCTCGCGGTTGGCAACCAGAACAGGCACCACGCAGGGTTCAGGTCTCACGTTTCGCGTTTCACGTGTGGCTCGGGCCGGTGACCCGAGTCGCCGCCGCCCATCTGGAAACGTGAAACTTGAAACGTGAAACGTAACTTCTGCTCCGATATGCGCCTTCAGTCCCGCTTTCTTCATTGCCAGGTGGAATCGCGGCGCGCCGTACACGCCATCGCGGTCCACTACCGCCATCGCTCCCATGCCCTGCTCCGCGCACACCGCCGCCAATTCCTCGGGGACGCTGGCGCCCTCCAGGAAACTGAATGCCGACGCGGAATGAAGTTCTACGTACATTCGGGGAATTTGAAATTGGAAATTTGAGAATTGGAAATTGAACGACAAAACACGCTCGCTGCAAATTTCAAATTCTCAGATTTCAAATCTCAAATTTCACTTCAGTCATAGCTTCCCTCCACCCGCCACTTCCCCTCCACCTCATCGTGATAAATCCGGTACACCGCAACTCCCGCCTCGTTGCGCACCGCCACATCCCACTCCTGCCGCGACCACGCCTGCTCCGTCCACCACTCGCCGGAGGATCGCCACGGTCCCGCACACCACACCACTTCGCCACGCATCGCCGGCCGCTCCGGTGAGGCGACATGGGCCGGTTGCCCGTCTTTCATCGTCACCACCGCCGCCAGCGCCGGCCGAAAGAGGCGGAGCGCGGTCATCGGAGAAGCGGTTGTGGCATACGCGCCTTCGCGTGTGCGGTTCGCGCGCACGTCGCCCGCGGCAAATGGTTTCATGCGCCATCCGTCCACCCGATGTGTATCCAAAATCTCCGCCGACCCAACCCGTGTTTCTGAACCGCATTGCTGATTGTCCATTGTCAATTCTCGATTTTGTTCAGGGCGGTTGGACAATCGGCGATCGTCCATCGGCAATCGGCAAGGGTTTTGCTCTTTTCCCTCGCCGACTACTTTCCTGATCCTTGCCATCGTGACTTCAAGTTTCTCCGCCTCCGGCGCCTGCGGCACGAACAGCCCGCTCTGCGCCCTCCGTGGCTCTGCCGGCTCCGCTCGCAACCAGACCTTCATCACCGGCGCTTGCGGCGGATGCGCTTGCAGGTCCAGTTGCATGAGTTTCAGGAACACTTTCGCATCCAGCATCGGCACCGGCAGGCGCAACGTGCGCTCAACCATTGACGAATTGTCGGATTTACGAATTGTGGAATCGCTTTCGTTTTCAATTCCGCAATTCGGCAATTCGTCAATTCGACAATCCCGCTCCCATTCCAAGTTCATGCGAAGTCGGATCTCGTTCGTCGCCAGCGCCCGCGCCGACAGCCGCGCGCACAACTGCTCCAGCATCCGGTTCAACAGGAATGCGAGCGGCTCCAGCAGGTCCACCGGGTACTCCAGCTCCGCCGCCTCTTCAAACACCAGCGGCGGCTCGGCGATCACCAGCGCGCGCTGCGTTTCGCCGCGTGCCAGCTTCTGCAACTGCAGGCCTTCCTGCCCCAGGCGTTCCGCCAGCGCGACCTCCGGCAGCGCCGCCAGTGCCCGCAGGTTGCGCACTCCCCACCTCTCCAGCGTTTCCAGAATTTCGACCGACGTTGGCGCGCGCTCGCCCCCGAGCCCGTGTTCCTCATTCGACGTCACCAGGATCTCGATTCCCAGCTCTCCCAGCCTCTCCGCCTCCTTGCCTTCCGTGATCACCGTCACGCCCGCCAGCCCGCGGCAGGCCAGCACCGCCGTGTCCGCATTCGACGCCACCGCCACATTCGTCTCCAACCCCATCTCGGAGCAGCGCCGAGCCAGGTCGCGCGCGATCTTTGCCGGGACACCGAAAATCCGCTCCAGGCCCGCCAGGTCGAGCACCACCGTGTCGGACGCCGTGTCTTCCACTCGCGGCGAAAATCCGCAAGCGCAGTCCAGCAACGCCGCATGCGCCGCCGCCTCCCGTTCCGCCGACCGCTGCCGCACCGTGCCGGTGGGTGTGGCACCCAGCCTGTCCTGAGCTTGTCGAAGGACGCCCTCGCGTGGGCGAAAACCGGGACTGCCCTCGCCCGCGAGCGCAGATGCTTCCTCTTTTTTCTTGCGCAACTTCGAATCGCCGCTTGCCTTGCTATCCAACGCGGCAAGCCTTTCTTCCGCCTGCAGCTTGGTCATTCCCGGCTCCACTCCCGCCTGCGCCGCCCGCTCATTGACTGCCGCCACCCGCACCAGCGGCGGCGTGCCCTCCACTACTGCGACTGCCCGCTCGCGCAGCTCCGGTTCGGCGCGCAGGATCGCCTCCACGGGAAAATCCGGAATGTAAATCGCAGCAAACGGCATGACCCATCTCAATTGGTAATTTGCGATTTGTAATTCGTAATTTATTGAGTGTTTGCTGTTCGTGAACAAATCGTCGTAAACCGAACTGTCGTGGCCAAATTTCAAATTACAAATTTCAAATTCCTGTCATCCCGCCCACGCTGTTCTGCTCTCCCACCGCGCTCCCGCCGATTGCACCGGTTTCTTCTGCTGCGCGGCAGAGCGCAAAATTTCCGCCCTGATCTCCAGCCCCGACAAAATCCTTCCGTGCACCGGTTCCTTTTGTGTCGGGCCACTGCTCACCGAACACTGACCACTCGCCGAAAGCCGACGGCCGATAGCCGACAGCTGCATTACCAGCGATGCGCACGTCTTGGCGTGCGGCTCCTGCTCGATGACCAGCAGCGCCGTTCGCGTGTTTTCCACCGCGCGGCGAAACCGGAACCATGAAGTCAGCGGCACCCGGCGCGCCGCCTCCGTCGGCACGTCTCCCAGATCCACTACCACCAGCCCGAAGCCGCCGCCCTGCAGCAGCAGGTCCGTTGCCTTCAGCGCCTGCTCGAGCGAGTCCATTTGCGACTTGTGATTTACCTTTTTCTGGCCACTGGCCACCGGCCACTGACCACTTGCTCCCGACCATCGCCCTAAGCCTGCCCCGAGCGCAGTCGAGGGGGGCATCGATTGCTTCACCCCGTCACCCGATCGCCCGATCCCACGATGTTTCGAGCACCGCACCCACAGCAACCGCTTCAGTTCCACTCCTGCCGCTTCCGCCGATTTCGGATCGAAGCAGTCGCCGGCGTCCACCAGCGCGCACACCTCCCCTTGCCCCGTCATCTTTGACATCACTGCCAGCAACACGCTCGTTCTTCCCGACGACGCCGGTCCACAGATTTCCGTCAATCCGCCGCGCGGCAGCCCCCCGCTCAGCGCGTCCAGTGACTCAATCCCGGTAAGCACCGTGGCCGCCGCCGGCCGGTCGCCCAACCTTGACGCCGGCACCACTAGCTCCCTTTCTTGCAGAACTCCGCCTCGTGAAACGTGAAACGCGAAACGCGAAACCTGCTCACTGGAAACTGGAAACTGAAAACTGGAAACTGCGGTCGCAGCGCTCATGGCAGAACCTCGTCTGGCGGAAGGAACGAAAGCGTAGGGCAGGGGCACTTTCGCTTTTTATTCGCCTACAGGTGGGATTCTGCTACGCCCGGGGAGGGTTGTCAAGAGCACCCAAAAGCCGCTCTGGTGGCTGGTTTTAACAACGAAGAAGTCACAACTTGGAACACCGCCGTCAGGCCTTATGCTCGGGCTCCGGCTCTGAAGGACAGATCGCGGTTGCAGCTCTCCTACGCCGCTTTCGCCCTTCCGATCGGCGGTTCCGCGTACTTGACCTTGCCGCTGTAGGCATCCACGGCAGCATCGCGCAGCGCGATATCGAGCCGCGCCATGGCTTCCTGCGCCAGCCGGTCCGATTCCGCGTCGCCCCGCCGCTGCACCGCCAGACACAGCGGAAAGACCGCGTTGCGCACGTGGTGGTTCAATTCCGCCATGTGCGCGGCCCGCTCCGCCGCCAACCGGTAATGCCGCTCCTCTTGCCGCAGCTCGATCAATAGCGCCGTGATCACCGTAATCAGGGCGGTGACGAAGTTCGCGATCAGCAGGTGGACTACGGCGGCGCGGTCACGCGGCAGCAGCGCCAACCCGACCGTCATCCCGGCAGCGAAGACCATGACGCCGCCCAGCAGAGCTGCACCGACATTTGTGATTCGCTGGCTCACGCGACACTCCTCGGCCATCCGGCCTGCCTTCTTGGATGCAGAATCTCTGCCGCACAGCTCTCCTGACAGCTCTCCAATCTTCTTGCTAAAATCATTTGTCCCCGGCGTGGCGCTATCGTCTAGGGGTTAGGACGGAAGATTCTCAATCTTCAAACCCGGGTTCGATTCCCGGTAGCGCTACCAACTATCCCATCTCACCGCGTGCGATCTCAGTAGCTTACCCCGACACGCGATTAACGGCGTGCGGAAGGGCGGCGCACAGCCTTTTCAGCATGACATGCACCGCCGTCTTGCTCTTACTTCAAACTCCCAGGCTGTGCAAAGAAAGCGACATTCGGGTTAGTAACTATCGCGTCGGTCACGTTCCTGGCTTTCGCCAATCGCGCAAAAACGCTCACATGAAATCCTTGCCGAAACATGTCGTCAGCGATCTGGCTGGCGGTCAAGGCAGTCAGGCTGGCATTTTCGGCGGCAAGAAATTGTGCCAGGAAGTTCCGTGTCAATGCCTCCGAGTCCACACCGGTTCCTCCCTGGATACCACCGGCAGTAGTTACATTGTTCAAGTAGTTTGTGAGCGGGACCGCGTAATGCAGCACGATTCCTGGCGGAAAAGCAGGACTCGTTACGTCGAACCGAAGCTGGAAATTGGCGCGCTCCGGTTCAGTAAGTCCGGCGAATTCAACCGTCCAAACCGCACTGCAAGTGAACTGCACGTAGCTCGACGAGGGTGTTGCTGGAACGTCGAGCGCGAAAATCTCCGGCGAGTCGACGTTTGTCGCAAGCACCGCGGGGTTCGCAGGCGTGATCGTGATGTCGCCTAGTACAAAGTTTTGCGCCGTGAGTCGTAGCTGCGCGTGGGCAGTCGGCGTCAACGCAAAAATCAGCCCGGCAACAGCCAAGCTCCAAAGCCTCATGCGTCCCATGACACACCTCGCTTTCCTGTTTAAGTTTTCTTTTGTCTTCGGGCCTTCTTGGAAGAGGCGGGAATCGTATTGTGGCAACTATGGGTTGTCAACGTCGATTTGGCGCTGTGCCCCGGGGTTCGATTCCCGGTAACCCCGCCGCATTCGCCGCACCGCCAATCGCCAGATTCGCTGCCTGGGTCCCGCACTAAAGGCGTGAAACTTCCGACACCTTCGAAACTTCCTTTTACTTTCACCCGCAAGCTCCGTGTTTCCTTACGCCTGGTGATGAACCTCACTTCCGTTTGTGATGTAGGTCATAGACCCGTCTTTGCCATGCGCGCAAGAATGCCGCAATTCTCGTCATAGCAGCCTGCACCGAACGGAGGTCCACCATGCGTTATCCAGCCGCCGATCCCCTCCTGCTGCGAGCCCCCACGTCGCACTTCCGCGTTGTTGCCGTGGACCTGCAAGACGCCGCCGGCGCCGTTTACTCCGTCGGTGATTTCACCACTTTGGACGCGGCCCAATCCGCCGCCAGCCAGAGGGCCGGCATCGGCAGCCCGGTCTTCATCTACGATGATGCCTGCAAGCTGCTCGAGCGCTTCGGCAGTTGGCACTGAGCGCGCCCCGCTCTAGCCGCTTTTTGGCTTGAGGGAATTGCGGCAGTGGAGTCTCACGACTCATCAATTTTCTCAATCTCCTGCAGCGAAATTCTGCGTTGTACTTACTCCCCTCAAATCGGCGACCTTAATTATTGGGCACGCCTGCTGTTCGCCCGAGGCACGCGCCTGATCACCTGCGAAAGAAGAAGTAGTCACGATGAACCGACCCGCGCCTGCCGGTTTGCCGCCGGCGCAAGGACTTTACGACCCTCGTTACGAGCACGATGCTTGCGGCATCGGCTTTGTCGCCAGCATTAACGGCGCGCGCTCGCACGAAATCGTGCGCAAGGGCATTGAGGTCCTGGTCAACCTCACCCATCGCGGCGCCTGCGGCTGCGATCCCGAAACCGGTGACGGCGCCGGCGTCCTCATCCAGTTGCCGCACAAATTTTTCGCCCGCGAATGTCTTCGCCTGAACCTGGCGCTGCCCGGGCCCGGGCAATACGGCGTCGGCATGATCTTCCTTCCCGTCGAGCGCCACGATCGCCTTCGCTGCGAAGCAATCCTGGAACGCATCGCGCGCGAGGAAGGTCTCACCGTGATCGGCTGGCGCGATACCCCGGTTGACGGCAGCGTGATTGGCCGCGTCGCCCGGGTCTCGCAACCCTACATCCAGCAGATTTTTCTCGGCGCGGCGCCGGAAATGGACGAAGCCGCCCTTGAGCGCAAGCTTTACATCGTGCGCAAGCGCGCGGAAAGCGAAGTCGCCTCCTCCGACATCGAGTCCAGGGAATTCTTCTACGTTCCGTCGCTCTCGGCGCGCACCATCGTCTACAAGGGCCTGCTGCTGGCGCCGCAGATTGACCGCTTCTACAACGAGCTTTCCGATCCTGACGTGGCGAGCGCGCTCTGCCTGGTCCACCAGCGCTTCTCCACCAACACGTTCCCGACCTGGCACCTGGCGCATCCCTACCGCTACATCGCCCACAACGGGGAGATCAACACCCTGCGCGGCAACGTCAACTGGATGCACGCGCGCCAATCGGTCCTCAACTCGCCCCTGTTCGGCGACGATATCAAGAAGCTGTTTCCCGTCATCGCGCCCGGCGGCAGCGACTCTGCCAATCTCGACAATGCGGTCGAACTTCTGCTCCACTCCGGGCGCTCTCTGCCGCACGTCATGGCCATGCTGGTCCCCGAAGCCTGGGACGGCAACCCGCACATGAACGCGAAGAAGCGCGCGTTTTACGAGTACCACGCCACCATCATGGAACCGTGGGACGGTCCTGCCGCGGTCGCCTTCACCGATGGTCGCTGGATCGGCGCCACCCTCGATCGCAACGGCCTGCGTCCCGGCCGCTATGTTGTCACCGACGATGACCTCGTCATCATGGCCTCCGAAGTCGGCGTGCTTCCCGTCGCGCCCAGTTCCGTCCGGCGCAAAGGACGCTTGCAGCCCGGCAAGATGTTTCTGGTCGACACCGTCGAAGGCCGCATTGTTGACGACAAGGAAATCAAGGAGCGGCTCGCCGGCCGTCATCCCTACGGCGAGTGGTTGCAGCAGAACCTGATCACGCTCGATCAGCTTCCCGAGCCCATTCGCGTGCAGGGCCCCGACCACGACACCATCCTGCAGCGACAGCGCGCCTTCGGCTATACCGATGAGGACATCAGGGCCATCCTCACTCCCATGTGCACCAACGGCGAGGAGCCCATCGGCTCCATGGGCACCGACACGCCGCTGGCCTGCCTCTCCGACAAGCCGCAGCCGCTGTTCAGCTACTTCCGCCAGCTCTTCGCCCAGGTCACCAATCCGCCCATTGATCCCATCCGCGAGCAGATGGTGATGTCGCTCACCAATTACATTGGCAGCGAGAGCAACATCCTGGAGGAAAAGCCGGAGAGCTGCCACACCCTGAAACTGACCGCGCCCATACTCTCCAACCGCGATCTGGAAAAGCTGCGGCGCGTCTCGCGCGGCGACCTGCTCGCCACCACCCTTCCCATGCTCTTCCGCGTCGAAGAAGACGGCAAAGGGCTGGAGCGCGCCGTCGAAAGCCTCTGCCGGCGCGCCTCGCTGGCGGTCAAAGCCGGCTACACCCTGCTCATCCTCTCCGACCGCGGTGTCGATCAGGAGTACGCGCCCATTCCCTGCCTGCTCGCGCTCACCGCCGTGCATAACCTGCTCGTCCGCGAAGAAGTGCGGACCCAGGTGGGATTGATCATCGAATCCGGCGAGCCGCGCGAGGTCATGCATTTCGCCCTGCTGCTCGGCTACGGCGCCAGCGCCGTCAATCCTTATTTAGCGATCGAAAGCATCGAAGACCTCGCCCGCCGCGGCTATTTGCCCAACCACATCCCCGGTGAAGCCGCAGTCAAGAATTTCTCCAAGGCGGTTAACAAGGGCCTGCTCAAGACCTTCTCCAAGATGGGCATTTCCACCCTGCAGAGCTACCAGGGCGCGCAGGTCTTCGAGGCCATCGGCCTGAACCGGGATCTCGTCGAGCGCTACTTCACCGGCACGCCATCGCGCATCAACGGCGTTGGCTTTGAAGTGCTCTCGCGCGAGGCGGCGATGAAGCATCAACACGCCTTCCGCCCGTTCACCGAATCGGAAACCGAACTGGCCACCGGCGGCAATTACGCCTGGCGCGCCGGCGGCGAATATCACCTGATTAACCCGACCACGGTGAGCAAGCTGCAGCACGCCGTGCGGCAGGGGAATTACCAGACTTTCAAGGAATTCGCCGACGCCATCGACGACCAGGGTCGTAACCTGTGCACGCTGCGCGGCCTCATGCAGTTCAAGAAATCCGACAAGCCCGTGTCGCTCGAGGAAGTCGAGCCCGCCGCTGAGATCGTCAAGCGCTTCACCACCGGCGCCATGTCATTCGGCTCCATCAGCAAGGAAGCGCACGAGACGCTTGCTATCGCCATGAACCGCATTGGCGCCAAGTCCAATACCGGCGAAGGTGGCGAAGACGAAGCCCGCTTCCCGCGCGATCCGAGCGGCGATTGGCGCCGCAGCGCCATCAAGCAGGTGGCGTCGGCGCGTTTCGGCGTTACCACCAACTACCTCATCAACGCCGAAGAGCTTCAGATCAAGATGGCGCAGGGCGCCAAGCCCGGCGAAGGCGGGCAACTGCCGGGCCACAAGGTTGACGACGTTGTCGCGCGCTTGCGTTGCGCCATCCCCGGCGTCGGCCTCATTTCGCCGCCGCCCCATCACGACATCTATTCCATCGAAGATCTGGCGCAGCTGATCTACGACCTCAAGAATGTCAATCCCCGCGCCCGCATCGCCGTCAAGCTGGTCGCCGAGGTCGGCGTCGGCACCGTCGCCGCCGGCGTCTCCAAGGCGCACGCCGACGTGGTCCTCATCAGCGGTGACAGCGGCGGCACCGGCGCCTCTCCGCTCAGTTCCATGAAGCATGCCGGCATTCCCTGGGAGCTGGGTCTCGCCGAAACCCAGCAGGTGCTGGTGATGAACGATCTCCGCGGACGTATCCGCGTGCAAACCGACGGCAAGCTGCAGACCGGACGCGACGTCGCCATCGCCGCCCTGCTGGGCGCCGAAGAATTCGGCTTCGCCACCGCGCCCCTGGTTGCCATGGGCTGCGTGATGATGCGCAAATGCCACCTCAACACCTGTTCCGTTGGCATCGCTACCCAGGACCCGCGGTTGCGCAAACAATTTACCGGTCAGCCCGAGCACGTCATCCAGTATTTCTTCTTCGTCGCCGAGCAGGTGCGCGAAGTCATGGCGTCGCTCGGCTTCCGCACTGTCGACGAGATGATCGGCCGCGTCGACATGCTGGAGATGAAGCCCGCCATCGATCACTGGAAGGCCCGCGGCCTCGATTACTCCGCCATTCTTCACAACCCGGAAGTTCCGGGCCGGGTCGCTCGCCGTTGCCTGCAACAGCAGGACCACGGACTGCAGCAGGCGCTCGATTACCAGCTCATCGAATCCGCGCGCCCAGCCCTGGAGAATCGCTCGCCCGTCCAGGTTTCGTTGCCCATCCGCAACGTGCACCGCACGGTTGGCGCCATGTTGAGCGGCGAAATCGCCCGTCGCTACGGCTCCGAAGGCTTGCCCGACGACACCATCCACTGCCGCTTTACTGGTTCCGCCGGCCAGAGTTTCGGCGCGTTTCTCGCCAAGGGCATCACCCTGACTCTCGAAGGCGACGCCAACGATTACGTCGGCAAAGGCCTCTCCGGCGGGCGCATCGTGATTTATCCGCCGCGCGACTCGCGCTTCGTGGCCGAAGAAAATATC
Source organism: Terriglobales bacterium (assembly GCA_035691485.1). Lineage (NCBI taxonomy): Bacteria > Pseudomonadati > Acidobacteriota > Terriglobia > Terriglobales > Terriglobales bacterium. The sequence goes on along the minus strand of DASSIZ010000122.1, from coordinate 3,164 downwards.
CTGGTCGGCAACGTCGTGCTCTACGGCGCCACCAGCGGCGAGGCTTTCTTCAACGGCATGGCGGGCGAGCGTTTCGCCGTCCGCAATTCCGGCGCTACCGCCGTCGTCGAAGGCATTGGCGACCACGGTTGTGAGTACATGACCAAGGGCCTGGTCGTTGTGCTCGGCAAGTGCGGGCGCAATTTCGCCGCCGGCATGAATGGTGGCATCGCTTACGTCCTCGACGAGAAAGGCGACTTCGCCAGCCGCCGCTGCAATCTCGCCGGCGTTGACCTCGAGCCCGTGCTCGATCCCGAAGACGCTGGCTTGCTGCGCGCCGTGATCTTCAAGCACGCAAAAGCCACCGGCAGCCCGAAAGCCAAAGACGTTCTGCGCCACTTCGCCGAGCTGCTGCCTCGCTTCATCAAAATCTTTCCGCACGAGTACAAGCGCGTGCTCGGCATCGCCCGCACCGAGCGTCCTTACGTTCCGGCGCAGGTCGCCATGCCTGCGGCCGTGGGGCAGGTGCAACATGGGTAAGACCACCGGATTCATCGAGTACTCCCGCGAGCTGCCCTCGCGCCGCCCGGTCATCGAACGCATCAACGACTGGTTTGAGATCTATCGCGACTTTCCCGAGGAGAAGCTCGGCGTGCAGGGGGCGCGCTGCATGGATTGCGGCGTTCCCTTCTGCCACACCGGGTGCCCGGTCAATAACCTGATCCCCGACTGGAACGACCTTGTCTATCGCGGCCTTTGGCGCGAGGCCGTCCGCCAGCTGCACGCCACCAACAATTTCCCGGAATTCACCGGACGCATCTGCCCCGCGCCTTGCGAAGCTGCCTGCGTGCTCGGCATCAATCAGCCGCCGGTCACCATCAAGGAAATTGAGAAGAACATCGTCGAGCGCGGCTTCCGCGATGGCTGGATCAAGCCCCAGCCGCCGCAGTTCCCCACCGGCAAGCGCGTCGCCGTGATTGGCTCCGGACCCGCTGGGCTCGCTGCCGCCCAGCAACTCCGCCGCGCCGGACACGGCGTCACCGTCTTTGAAAAAGCCGATCGCATCGGCGGCCTGCTGCGCTACGGCATTCCCAACTTCAAGCTCGAAAAACGTCTCCTGGATCGCCGCCTCGAGCAGCTTTCCGCCGAAGGCGTGCAGTTCACCACCCGCGCGCACGTCGGCCACAACGTTCCCGTCGAAGATTTGCGCCGCGACTTTCATGCCCTGTTGCTCTGCGGCGGCGCCGAAGCTCCTCGCGACCTTCTCGTCCCCGGTCGCGAGCTCAAGGGCATTCATTTCGCCATGGAATTCCTGCCGCAACAGAACCGTCGCTGCGAAGGCGACGTTCTCTCCTCGCGAGACGAAATCCTCGCCACCGGCAAACGCGTTGTCATCATCGGTGGTGGCGACACCGGCGCCGACTGCCTGGGCACCGTCCACCGCCAGAAGCCCGCCTCGGTTCACCAGTTCGAACTGATGCCCATGCCCCCCACCGAGCGCGCTCCCCAGACCCCCTGGCCGCTGTGGCCCATGCAATTGCGCGTCGAGGGCGCGCATGAGGAAGGCGGTCTCCGCGACTGGAGTATCAGCACCACCTCCTTTACCGGCGACGAGGATGGCAACGTGAAACAGCTGCATGGCTCGCGGGTTGGGCCGCCGCCAAAATTTGAGCCCATTGCCGGCACCGAGTTCACCATGGAAGCCGACCTCGTCCTGCTCGCCATGGGCTTCACCGGCCCGGTGCGGAATGGCATGCTGGAACAGCTCGGCGTCGCGCTCGATGCCCGCGGCAACGTCGCTACCGGCGCCGATTATCACTCGTCCGTTTCCGGCGTCTTTTCCGCCGGCGATATGCGACGTGGGCAATCCCTTGTTGTCTGGGCAATTTCCGAGGGCCGCCGCGCCGCCGCCGCTGTCGACACCTTCCTTCGCCAGCGCACGCAATAAGGGCCCAAAATGGTTCCTGACCACCCTGTTTCTGACGTTCGCAAAAATCTCAATAAAATCGGGGGAAATCGCGGGAAATCCCTATTCTTCAAAGTTATAATCCGCACCACCTTAATAAGCAGGCCAACTTATGGACTTTGATCAACTCGTAACTTTCATGGAGGTCGCCAAGCTCGGCAACTTCTCCCGCGCCGGGCAGAAGGTATTCCGTTCGCAATCGGCGGTGAGCGCGCAAATCCGCCAGCTCGAAATCGAGTATGGCGAGAAGCTTCTCGACCGCGCCGGCAAGTCCGTCCGCCTCACCCCCGCCGGCGAAATCCTGTTCGAATACGCCAAGCAACTGCTCGCGCTACGCCAGGAATCGCAACGCGCCGTCGCCGACCAGGGCGCAACTCCGCGTGGACAACTCCTGCTCGGCGCCAACGAGGCCACCTGCCTCTACGTCCTTCCCGACGTCTTCGCCGAGTACTCGCGCCTGTACCCGCAGGTGCAGATCAACATTTATCGCAACTTCAGCCGCAAGATCCTGGAGCGCTGCGAAGAGGGCTCCATCGACGTCGGCATCGTCACTCTGCCCGTCAAATCGCCGTCCCTGAAAGTTCAGGTGATCTATCGCGACCGCCTCATGCTCATGGTCGCTCGCGACAGCCCCCTCGCGCAGTACGACTCCGTGCCCATCAGCAAGGTGGCCGAGCAATCGCTCATCTTCCCCAAGACCGGCTACACTCGCCAGGTCCTCGACAAGCTGTTTCGCCCTTACCAGTCCACCATGCGCGTGGTCATGGAATTGCCCAGCGTCGGCATGATCAAGGGCTTCGTCGCCGCCGGACTCGGCGTCTCCATCATCAGCAACAGCTTCGCCACGAAAGAAGTCCGCTCCGGCGAAGTGAAGCTGCTCGCCCTGTCCGACATCGATCTGTGGCGTGAACTCGGCCTCATCTACCGTGCCGACCGCACCCTGCCCCGCGCCGCGACCGCCTTCGTCGAACTCATCCAAAACCGCACCCGCCTGCGCTCCAAGACCAAGTCCGCTTGAACCTCCCCTTGAGCCTCCTCCTTAGCGCCAGCTCGCGAGCCCGTTAGCTTGGTGCAGCCTCCCGACACCTCTTCAGCGATCGACCCATCCAGCGTCACCGACCCCGAATAAAGCGCGAGCTTGCGAGCCCGGTAAGCCTTGTCAGCCCAACGCGTTAGCGTTGGGATACGACACGACAAACTGCTCCAGCCCGAGCGCTAG
>DASSIZ010000121.1 GCA_035691485.1 Terriglobales bacterium | reverse complement strand
CTAAGGGATGCCGTACAGTTTGGCGGCGTTGTCGTGCAAGACCATGCGCGCCAGCTCGAGCGCGCGAGCGCGGCTGATCTCACCGTCAGCCATCATGCCGGTCAGAGCCTCGGCCAGCGCCCAGCGGGCGCCCTGCGAAGTTTGCCATCCCACCTCTTCCCAACCGATTTCCGGAGTGGCTGCATACAGGTCGGTGCCGAACAGCACTTTTTCCGGATACCACTCCATCCAGCTGCGCATGTAATTGGCCAGTTCGCGCGGCGAGATCATCCAGCCTTCCGAAGTGTCCGCCCAGACATTGGGCTTGCCCAACATGAATGCGACTTCGCGCGTGAACGGCCAACCCGCATGCAGCAGAACGAAATTGGTCTTGCGCAGCGTAGGGTCATCGAGATCGGCTTCCAGCAACAGCGGATTGGCGCCGCCGAGCTGGAAATATCCGCCGCAACCAGCGCCAGTGTGGAGGTGCACCGCCATGTTGAGCCTTCCGGCTTCGGCCGCAATCACGTGAAACAGATAATCCTGCAGGACCTTGTATTCCGCCTTGGTGGGGGCGTGGATGAGGGAAGAGGGGCGCGCGTCGCCAAGTTGCCGCAGGTAAAGGTCGGCGGCAGCGTCGCGGTTCGCGGGCGCGAAGTCGAGCGCGCGCAGGTATGCGGCCTCGAACTTCACCGCGACCGCGCCCGCCTGTTTCTGCCGCTGCAGCGTCGGCAATACGACGCGAGCAACATACTCATCGAGCGACGCGGGTAGGCGCGCGACTTGCAGGTCCGACAGGTAACGCCGCAGCAACTTTTCTTCGAGGGCGTAGAAGATCTTGCGGTCCGGCGTGTCGGCCATGGCGGCGTTGTTCAGCGGAAACAGCAGCGCGTCATCGTAGGGAACCCAGCGGAACCGCGGCGGCTTAAGACCGGGCCCCATGGCAACACGGTTGGCGAACATGGTCTGAATATTGAGGCGGTCCAGGACCCACGTCGGAAAATTCTCGCCCTGCTCGCGCCTGATCCTATCTTTCGCGGCCATCAACTCGCGCAGGTGCTGCGGAGATGAGTCGTCGTAAGGGTAGTTGTACAGCGCTTTCCACGCCTTCATGAATGCGGGATTTTCCGGGCGCGTCATGGTCGGCGAGCCGGAAGGTTCCAGCGGATCGCAGGGAAGCGCGTCGAACTCCGTGTCGTGCTCCCCCGCGGCCACCACCTTCATCACGTGGGTATGGTTGTCGATGGCCTTGATCTGTTGAATTTCCGCCAGCAAGGCAGGGTCGGGTTGGGTTTGGGCGGAGACGAAGACAGCGGCGAACGTCAGGACGAGGAGAGCAGTCACGCGGCGCATACATGAACGTACATACCACATTGCAAGGCTGGGAACGAGTGCTTCAAGCCCTGGACCTGGCCAGCGGACGGCGTGGACGCTGCTTTGCCGAAATGGAGCGGATCACCAGGCGTCGCCGCGCCTTGCCATCAATAGGAACCTTTGCTCGCCGTACTGCTTGATCGATAAGCTTGCGAATCTCCGGGTCGTCCATCTCCGAGGCGTCGCTCAGCACGATACTGCGCACTAATTTTCCCGCGCCCCGGAGACGGCGCCCGGGATCGGAAAGTTTGGCGCCATCCAGGAAGAACAGGTTCACCCAGCGTGGATACAGGGCAATGGAAAAGATCGCCTCGGAAGCGCGCTCGGTGGGCCCGAAGCCAATCACCAGCGCGTTGTAGTTGTCGTACACCAGTTCCACCGCACCGGGCAGCCGCGCACGCATTTTGACCAGCGCCCTGCGCGCGCACGCTGCCACTTCCGGTGTGTAGCGAGACATGCACGCGTCAAGTCGTTGTTTTGGGGTCATGCGCGGTTGGCGTCAGCTTCCAATCTGAACGTTGATGTAAAACTGTTTTTGCTGTGGCACGCCGTTGTCCTTGCCGGCGGTTGAAGTCGTCTTCTTCACCTGTTCCAGCACCTGGCGAGCGAGCGCGGAGTTCGACTCCTGCAACACTTCCGCCTCCGTCACTTTGCCGTCTTCGCCGACTTCAGCCACTACGATTACTGGTTGAATGTGTCCGACCGGACCACCTGTCAACGACACGAACCTGGGGAAGCGCATCGGCATCATCAGCATGGCGCCTGGGCCCCGCGCCTTCATCTGCTCGGTGGGAGTGAAGTAACCGGCATCGGTAGAAACGGGATCGTTGATGCTCTCCAGGCGCGCGGAAAGCACCGTGGTCTCCCCTTCCGTAATAGTGATCTTCCGCGGCAGCACACGGTTGTGGAAGTGCAGAGCGTCCTGGTAGTCGTAGGCAATGTAGATTCCCGGCGCTTCGGAATAGAGCCGCAGCAGGCCGGCCTGGGTGTCAATGCAGTACTCCATCTCCTCCCAACGGCGGCCCTGGGTCGCGGTTGCCGGGTTACCCTGCCGAGAGAGCAGAACGCACATGAGGTCAAGACCGTTCCATTTTGTAGACGCGATGCGGATCAACGCTCCCGGCGAGAAATTCAGCACCGGCCAGAAAACCGCGGTGCGGAGCATGTGAATGCGCATGGGAATGGGGCCGGCGGTCTTGTCGTCGTAAGCGACACCGCCACCGCCGACACGCAGCATGGAGAACCCGCCCAAATGTGCCGACCAGCGCCACCTGCGTCCTGACAGCCAGGTTTCTTCCATGTCGCCGGCGCCGGTGTAGAGCGCCTGCCCAGCCGCGTTGAACGACAGCTTCAGGGTAAACGGCGACATGGTCGCCATGTGCAGATCGCTGTTCTGGCGGGCGCGCTCGACCAGCGAGAGCACCAGCGCACGCTCTTGTGGAGTATCGGGCACAAAGGTCGCGCCGGTGGATGGCTCCGCCGGATCACCAGGCAGGGGCGCCATTTGCGGCGCCGTCTGGCAGATGGAAGCAACACTAGCCAGCAGCGTGAGGAGCAGCCAGAACGCGCCTTCGCGAAGGGATCTCATGCGCACCCCCATCCCGCCCCAAGTAGCGGGCATTGTAGGACGGCGGGATGGGGGTTTCAACAGCTACTCTGGTTGCGAGCAGATTCTTCGGCGGTAAGGTCTGCCGGCCGCAAACCAGACCGGCACACCCACCGCACGGGCCTGATTAGTCCGCAGCCCGGGATTCCTCCAACTTGGCGTCCAATGTGATCTTCGCGTTCAGCAGCTTCGATACCGGGCAGCCGCTCTTGGCATTGTCCGCGGCCTGGCGGAATGCTTCCGCAGAAGCCCCGGGAACGCGCGCCGTGGTCTGCAGGTGGACCTGGGTGATGGCAAAGCCGGCCTCCAGCTTCTCAAGCGTGACGGTGGCTTCCGTCGCGATTCGCTCCGGCTTCAGCCCGGCATTGCCCAGCTGCGCCGACAGCGCCATGGAAAAACAGCCGGCATGCGCCGCAGCGATCAATTCCTCGGGGTTGGTTCCCTTCTCGTTTTCGAATCGCGTCATGAAGGAATAAGGAGTGTTCGACAAAACACCGCTGGCGCTTGAAACCGTTCCTTTTCCGTCCTTCAATCCGCCGTTCCAAACCGCACTGCCTTTGCGTTGCATAGCATCTCCAGTTCTTGAGGTAAGAAATCCGCTAGGTGTTCGGGAGACGGGGTCCCGGACTGCCGGCTATGGTTAAGAGTTCGGCGGCAAATCGCTGGACCAGGTATCGGCGACGATCAGCCATTCGCCATCCGCTTGCCGCCGCCACACGGTGAGATATTTGCCGCGGTCCTGGCGTTTGCCGCCTTCGCGCGGCACCGCCATGGAATAGCGACCGACGTCGTAAGCCAAGTCGCCGGAATGCTTGACGAAGGTGACCTCGTACGACAGTTCCCCAACTCCGTGCTGCATGGGTGTCTTCAAATACTCATGAATCGCATCGCGGCCGTGCACGGCGGCATGATGCGGCGGCATGTACACCGCATCCGGCGCGTACGCCCGGATCAGCTTATCCAAATCACCGGCGTTCCAGTTGCGTGCCCATTGCTGGCCAATCTGGCTGATGTGCTGTTCGACTGCATCGGTGGTACTCGGCATCATGACCTCCGAAAGGCTGCAATCCTGGTTTCGCCCGCCTGCCGCCGCAGGCGGCAGGCGGCTTCGATAGTAGCTCCACTGCCCAAACCACAACCTGAAATTGTACCCAAATTTCCCTGTTGCATCCGGTTTCTCTTCGGTTAGACTGCGCTGCCCATTTCTTTTCAATTTCCACTTTAGGAGAGTCCCATGAAATCTGCCGTTCGTGGCGCTATTGCTGTATTGATGCTGCTCGGAATGTTTGCGGGTGTGATGGAGAAGAGCGCGAAGCAGAATGCGCCGGTGGTGGTGGCGGGCGGCGGCCCGATGCCGTTATGTGATCCGAACGCGGACCCGAACTGCCCGGATCCGATTCCCCCGGCCGCACCGGCCCCGCCGTCCCGGTAAGTTACTTTGGGTTACTTGCTGTAGCAACCTTTAGTAATCAAAACGCTTGCTCCGGAGCGGCAGGCGGAGCTATGCTCCTGCAACGCTCATGTCACTCCGCTTGCTTTACTACGTCCTGTGGATCGCGCCGGTGCCGGTCTTTGTTGGCCTCAGTGCGCTCATGCAGCGTCGGAAACTGGCGAAAGAGTTCCCGATTTTTTTTGCTTTCGTGCTGTTTCAGGTTGCCGATTTCGTTATCGGGTTCTCCACCTACCAGGTTTCACGAGGAACCTACTTCTACGCCTACTGGATCCTGGCGGCAGTGGGCATGGCGCTCGGATTTGGCGTGGTTTACGAAGTTTTCACCAACGTCTTCCAGCCATTCGCCGATTTGCGCGAGCTGGGGACCATCCTCTTCCGCTGGGCTTCGCTCGTCCTGCTGATGGCCGCTATCATGTTGGCGGTGACCGCGCGTCCGGCGGCGAGGACGCAGGTTTTCGCAACCATCCTGAACTGCGTCCGCAGCCTCGAGATCATGCAGTGCGGGCTGGTTCTGCTGATGCTGCTGTGTTCCGCCTACCTTGGCATCACCTTGCGTCACCGTCTCTTCGGGGTTGCACTGGGATTCGGCATCATTGCGGCTGCTGATTTGATCGTGGTCACCGTGTTCGCAAATTTTGGCATGGCGGCAGGCAGCTTCGTCCAACTCGGCAAGATGCTGAGTTACAACGTTGCCGCTGGCCTGTGGTTTGCGTATATGTACGCTGGCACCGTGGAGCGCAAGCCGACCAAGCAGTTCGCTCGCGCCGAACGCTGGAATTACGCGCTCGCGACGGCCATGAACCCGGGCGGCGATTCGCCTGCCCTGCCGTTGATCGAGCATGCTGTCGAACGCGTATGGAAACAGGCGAACGGGCGCTCCGATAAGGGGCCTGATACAGCGCAAAGCTCCGATCAGTAGAAATCCGAACAACTCAGGAAGAATCCACAGCGACGGCAGGTCAGCTTGCAGCGGTGTTCCTCAAGCGGGGCGGAGCAGGTTGGGCAGGTTCTCATCAGGTGGCCCGGCGATGTCGGAGCGCGGCCGTCAATGGGCGAGAATTCGCCGCTTGTAACCTGCTCACGATCGTCGGTCACAGCCTGTCGTCCCAGAGCAGAGCGTAGAGATCTTCGCCCGCGATCAGCCGTTCCAAGGCCCGGAGTTGCGGCGGGAAATGAAGCATGTGCAGGCGCGGATGCACCTGGAATCGCGCCAATACGCGTTGCGGCATCGGCCCACGAATGTGCGGTTCCAGCAGGCGCGACAGTTGATCGTGGTCGCTGGGCAGCAGGCAAGGACGCGGCGAAACCCACGCCAAGCGCAGCAGCACACAGAAAAACTGGAATTCCGCCGCGGAAAACTGCTCCCGCCACCGCGGATTGAACGGGAAAAATGGGAATGGATTTTTTTCTACGACACAAACACCCGGCCACATCGGGACCAGGGGCGGTGTACCACCTCGGGGCAAGGCAGCCTCCGGAACACCTGTCGGGGAAACGGTGATCCGACAATGCCGCAGCTGCCCCTGATTTGCAAGTGCGAATTTGACCCAGTGCAGTGACGAACAATATGAAGGTTACTGCTCAATCGGCCGATAGTACGCCTCGCCTGCGCAGGAGCGGCACAGCACCTCGCCGTCCCGCACCACTTCACGACGGAAGTTGATGCCTTCACGGCAACGGGCGCACACCGCCCGCTCGCCCTTGTATCCGGGAAATTCTTCCGGCGGCAATTCGACCGTGACCGCCTGCACATCGAACAAGTCTTCGTCCTTCATTTCCCGGTAGGCGAGCATTTGCTGCTGGTTCTTGTTTTCGATCTCGGGGTGCATGCTCCGGGCCAATCCCTTCGACGATTCCTTGGCAGCAATCCGATAAGCGCGCCCATTCGACACGTCGACGAAAGTTGCCGCCACCTTGCCCCAGTCGCGAAACTTGAGCGCACGTTTTCCCAACCGGCATCCGGTGACCACGGCGACCGCGTCAGTCGCGCAGCGGTCAATCTCGACGAACGTCACCAGACGCTTGCGGTCCTTTCCGCGAGGATCCTCGATTCCCAGCTTCTGCAGCCCCAACATGGCCATGCGCACGCCCAGCACCTGTCCGGCGCACAGATGGCCGTGTGCGACTTCGGCCTCGCGGAGGAACTCGTCGAGAGACTTCATGTTCATGGGAACCCTGAAACTATGAACCTACTTATCTTCCTCTGCTGCTGCCGGCTCGGCAAAAGCTTCCGCCCCATGTCCGCGAACATTGAAAGTCAGCTTCTGACCGCCGGCGGGCACAAACGTTACCCGAGGAGGCTGGCGCTGCCATTCCGGGGCGAGGCATTGCGAGTCAGGAATACCGGAATCCTTCACCGCGCCCAGTTCGCGTTTCAGCAGCGGCTTCTTGCGACCGAGCTGCGCGACCATGGCGTACAGCTTGGTACCGTCATCCGACACGCCGCAATAGGCGGCATAATCACGATACCAGCTGGCCAGCGAGTAGAACGGGTCGAAGTTGGGCAAGGTAAGCTGGCTTACCCGCCCGGTTTCGCGGTCCACCAGCAGCCACCCTCCGCGCTGCCACTTCCATTTATGCGCGGTGGCCGCGTCCGATGGCAGCCAGTCATTGAGCCGATAAGCGCGCCGCACCACCAGCAGCCGCTCGGTAACGTCGTGCGGATCCCCGGTGGTGAACTCCTTGAGGTGTCCATCTACGAACAGTGACCGCATCTTAATGTCCACCGCCGTAGATTCATCTGGTCCCACGAACAGCTTGACCGGCATCCACTTGCCCCAACTGAGAACATGCTGCCTGGGCGCGGCCATGGCGACGATTGCCAGTCCGAGACAGGCCGTAAGTACGAGAAAAGAATGACGCATGCGAGAAGCCTAGTCCCGGCGGCGGAGCTCCGCAAGTCGCAGGGTCATGGCCCAGGGGGTACAATTACCCTTGGTGCTTCGGGTGCACCCTCGTGGGGCAGATGCAACCAAAACCAGCTCTCCTCTCGTCAACTAGAGGACACATGAATTCCGGCCTGACGCAGAAGCGCGTACCGCGCATCCTTGTCGTTGACGATAACCAGGACAACGCCTCTCTCATGCAGCAATTGCTGCAATCACGCGGCTACCAGGTGCGCGTCGTGCACAACGCCTACGACGCGGAGTGCGAGATCTATTCGCAGCTGCCCGATCTTGTCCTGCTGGACGTCATCATGCCCGGCAAATCGGGTTACGATCTTTGTCGGGAGCTCAAGGCCAACGCCGCCACGCGGCTGATCCCGGTGGTCATGATCACCGGCCTCAGCGATCGCGAGGACAGGATCCAAGGCATCGAGGCCGGCGCCGACGACTTCCTCAACAAGCCCATATTTCCGGAAGAGTTGTTCGCGCGCGCCCGCTCCCTGATCAAGCTGAAGGAATTTACCGATGAACTGGAGAACGCCGAAGACGTGCTGTGCACGCTCGGCCTCAGCGTCGAGGCGCGCGATCCCTACACCGAGGGGCATTGCGAGCGCCTGTCGCGCTACGCCAGCCAGATGGGACGCCAACTCGAACTGGACGAAGAATCTATCGTCGCACTGCGGCGTGGCGGATTTCTCCATGACCTTGGCAAGATCACTGTCCCGGACGAAATTCTCAAGAAGGGCGCCAACCTCACCGCGGAGGAATGGCAGATCATGAAGCAGCACCCCATTACCGGGGAAACCATCTGCCGACCGCTGAAGTCGCTGCGCATGGTGCTGCCCATCATTCGCAACCATCACGAGCACTGGAACGGCAGCGGCTATCCCGACGGACTGCGCGGCGAGGACATCCCGCTGCTGGCGCGAGTCCTGCAGGTGGTGGACGTCTACGATGCCTTGATCACTGCCCGCCCGTACAAGCCGGCCCTGCCTCACGAGCAGGCCGCCGAAACCATGCGCCAGGAAGCCGCGGCCGGACTTTGGGACCCGAGTCTGGTCGCCGAGTTCTTCCAGATGCTGCGCAACGCGCAAGCGGCCTAACCTGATTTTGTAACCTGGTAATTTTGTAATTTGGTTTGCAAGGGGACAGGTCTGTGCGGGAGTCCAATTGCCGCTCTGTGCAGGGGTCCAATTACGAGGTTTAAGATTACGAATTTGCTAGATCAAGAGGTATGTCGGAACTCAAACCACTTCCGCCGATTCTGACGGCACATCTATTCCGTGTCATCGAGCGCAAGCTGCTGGAGCTGTTGCGCTCGCTCTCGCTCGACGACTGGGAACGGCAGACTGTGTCGCCGCGATGGAAGGTAAAGGACGTCGCTGCGCATTTGCTCGATACGCAGCTGCGCAAGCTCTCGCTGGCGCGGGACGGCTACGTCGCCGAACAACCGGACATCCGCTCCCCGCGAGACTTAGCGGCATTCATCAACGGCATGAATGAAGAGGGCGTGCGAACTTATCGCCGGCTCAGCCCCGCGGTCCTGATTGACATGATGGAGCTGGCGTCGCGGCAAAGCGCGGCCTATCACCAATCTCTCGACCCGTTCGCGCCGGCCATGTTCGGAGTGAGCTGGGCGGGCGAACAGCAATCGCTGAACTGGTTCGATACCGCCCGCGAATTCACCGAGCGCTGGCATCACCAGCAGCAAATCCGGATGGCCGTCAACTGTCCCGGCATCATGACACGCGAGCTTTACCATCCGGTGCTCGATTGCTTCATGCGCGCGTTGCCGTTTTCCTATCGCAACCTCAGTGCTGAAGCGGAAACCCTGTTACGTTTCAACGTCGCAGGCGAATGCGGTGGAAGCTGGTTCCTGCTTCGTGACGACCGCGCCTGGCAACTGGTAGCCGAGCCGCACGGAAAGAAACGATCGGAAGTAACCATCCCCCAGGAAATCGCGTGGCGTATTTTCACCAAGGGGATCGATCGCGCCTCGGCCGCGGCGCAAATCGGCGTCGAGGGAGATCGCGACCTCGGCCTGCACGTGCTGAGCACGATCGCGATCGTTGCCTGAGGCCTCCCTCGCGCACTTCCGGGAAAGGCGGCCTCTCAAAAAACTTTTCAGAACTTCTCCTCGGGGCTTATAATCCGCCAACTCTCAAGCAGTCCACTTTGTGGGTTTTCAAAACGGCCCGTTGCAATAAAAGCAGTCCCATTCCATCCGGAGGTACCTGATGAAGGCGCTGCGTCTGATCGCGTTGGCGTTTTTGCTGCTTACAGTTTCAGTTCAACTTGTTGCTCAAACCCAGATCACGACCGGCGTGATTCAGGGCACGGTTGTCGATCCCAGCGGGGCCGTGGTTCCCGGCGCCACCGTTGAAGCCAAGAACCCGGACACAAACTTCAGCCGGACACTGACGACCGATAGCAATGGCCGGTTTGTCTTCCTGGCAATGAACCCAGGCAACTACAACCTCAGCATCAGCGCCAAGGGCTTCGCCACCGTCGTGCAGAAAGATGTCGGGTTGACGGTCGGCCAAGCGGTTTCGCTGACCATCCCGGTCAGGGTATCGGCGACGGGCGAGCAAATCGTGGTGACCGCCACCCCGACCGTAGATGCCACGAAAACCGAGGTCAGCACCACGCTGGCGCCCATCACGGTCGCCACCACCCCGGTTCTGGGCCGCAAGTTCGAGGACCTGTTGACGCTGACGCCCGGGGTCAGCATTGTGCAGGGCCCGGACGGCGACGAGATCACCTTCTCCGGCCAGCGGGGAATTTTTAACAACATCAGCCTGGATGGCGGCGACTACAACAACGGCTTCTTCGGCGAACAGATGGGGGGCCAGCGCGCCGCCATCGACATCACCATGGACGCGGTGCAGGAGTTCCAGGTAGTCGCCAACAGCGCCACCGCCGAGTTCGGCCGGACTGCCGGCGGCGTCATCAACGTGATCACCAAGTCCGGCACCAACAACGTCCACGGCAGCCTATTTCATTTCCAGCGTCTGGAAGCCCTGAGTTCCGATACATCGGACGGCAAGCCGCTGAAGAACTTCAGCCGCGAGCAGTTCGGCGGCACCATTGGCGGGCCCATCAAGAAGGACAAGATGTTCTTCTTCGGCGCCTTCGAGCAGATCATCGCCGAGTTGTCTCGCGAGAATCTGAGCGCGCAATTGGGGCCGACGGCGTGCCCGATCGCCACGCCCACCGTCCAGGCCAACGAGGCGCTGATCAATGCCAATACCGATTGCCAGCGGCTGGCACTGATCAATTTCATACAAGGCAGCCGCGGCCAGGCAGAAGGCGTGCCGGTCAGCCATCCCATCCGCAATTCCAATGCGCTCGGCAAGTTCGACTGGAACGTTACCGGGCGCAACAAGCTGACCGCCTCTTATAACTTCGATTACTCGAAGAATACCAACCAGACCTTCGACGTCCCCACCTATGGTGCGTCGGCCAACGGCATCGAGGGACCGTCCAAAATCCAGGCCATAAACGCCAACTGGATTTCCACGATCAGCAACAACACGCTCAACGAGTTGCACTTCACCTACTCGCGCGAAAACCGCCCGCGCTCAGCCACTTCGTCCAAAGTTCCAGCCGATACGGCCATCGGCTTTACCGATGCCGGGGGAAACTCGCAAGCCTTCCGCTTCGGTAATCCGTTCTTCCTGGGCCCAACGGTGGATGAAATCTTCTGGCGCACCCAGGTTCGCGACAATTTTTCCATTGTGCACGGGAACCACAACATCAAGTTCGGTGGCGAGTGGATTCACAGCTTGAATGCGCAGACCTTCCGGGGATTCTTTGAGGGCCGTTACATTTTCGCCACCACCGACGGCTTCCTGCGCTATGCCTCGCCGGCCGCGGCCAATGGTTTCGGACCCGGCGCGAATCTTTGCGGCAATGGAAGTTGGGTCACGGTCACTGCCCCGTTCAATCAAACTTGTCCTGGCGGCGCCTATACCGGCCTTCCGCTCCTGTTCTATCTGCAGGACGGACTTCCGACCGGACTGCTGAACCTTCCCCCGGGCGCCTCCACCATCAGCAACCAGGACTACGCGCTGTTCGTCCAGGACAAGTGGCAGGTAACGCGCAATTTCACGCTCAACTATGGCCTGCGGTGGGAAGCGCAGATCTTCCCCAGTCCAGTCGTCGCTCCGTCCAAGACCGCCTATGGACCGTATTTGAGCGATCCCTTATTCCCGTCAGATGGGACCGAGCATAATCAGAAGGCGGAATTTCAGCCGCGACTGGGCTTTGCCTGGGACCTGTTCGGCAATCAAAAGTCGGTGTTGCGCGCCAGCGCCGGCATCTACAACGCCCACCAGAACATGCTGACCCAGGTGGGCTCGATTACCACCAATGGCGTGCAGCAGTACACCATCTTCACCAATACCTCTCTGGCTCAGCTGGGCTTTACGCCGGTGCCCCCAGTTTGGCCGAATGCCTTCCCGGTTCCTGCGCCCACGGGCGCCATTCCTCCAGGCGCGGGCGTGCGCGTTTTCGACAAACATTACAAGAACCCGCGTATCTACACCGGAAATCTCGGTTATGAACAGGAAATCGCCCCCAGTTGGTCGTTCTACACCGACTTCACCTGGTCGAAGGGGGTGTACCTGACGCGTTTCTTCGACTATCCCGCTGGTTTCTTTGACGCCAGCGGCACATTCCATTCCACCTGCTGCACCACGGGCGCGCCGTTCCCCAACATCTCGGACCTGTTCGTGACCAACAGCACGGGCAAATCGCTCTATCGCGGCGCCACCTTCGGCTTCAGAAAGCGCTTCAGCCAGCACTTCCAGTTGGACATGAACTATGTGCTCTCGGAGGATCTGGACAACGACTCCAACGAGCGCGACCCATTTACTGATCGCCGCTTGAATCCATCCAAGCCGGCGCTGGACTACCACTTCTCAGACCGCGACGAGCGCCACAAGTTCAACCTCTACAGCTACTCGGAACTACCGGCGAAGATCAACCTGAACCTGCGTTTGCAAGCCCACACGCCGCAACCCATCACCGCGACCGGCTGTCCCATCCGCAACTGCGCGTGGAAGGACAATGCCTACATCTCCTTCGACTGGAGAGCCATGCGTCCTTTCAAGATCGGCGAAGGCAAGGCCATCACTCCCATCGTCGAGATGTTCAACACCTTTAACAACATCAACAACATCAACCCCCTGGTGTCACCGCCGCTATTCGATTTCGACGGATTCCTGCGCCAGGGCGTTGGCGATCCCAGGCAGTTGCAACTGGCAGTGCGCTTCACCTTCTAGCCAGACGTTTTGCACGCGACAAGGCCGCTGCCATCCAGCAGCGGCCTTTATTCATTTCGGATTTGGATGCACTCGGATTTTGAGGTGCGGAAGGGAAATTTCGAGTTTGAGGGCAAACGCCCATCCCGCTCTACGATGCGGCGGCCCGCCGAGTGATCGGCGCCGGAAGTGGGACCGCGACTACGCCTTTCCCGCGCTGGAAGCTGAGCGTCATGGACGTGGAGCAGTGTCCACACAGCCAGAAGAACTCAACTTTGTGAGGACGCTTGGGCTCGAAGGTGAATGGCAAACTGTCGCCCGGCTCGGCGCTGTCGGCAGTGTCGATCTGGTACAACCTTCCGTCTCGCAGGTAATGAAACGGTGTATTGCAGTCAGGGTTGGCGCACTTGGACAACATGCAGGCCTCCTGCAGGAGGGAAAGCGGATGCCTCAGGGGAAGGCGTTCCAGCCCCATTTGCACCAGCGTACGCGAGTAGGATGCATCCATTTGCTCCTGAGTAGCTGAATAAATTTCCACCATTAGGTCGGGTCGTGCCGAGATGTGCCACGATTCCAAATCGGGAGATTTTGCACCATTTGTGATGCATTCTGGGTAAAGCTGTGTAAACGACATTGCCGCCATCCGGGTTGCTGGTTGACAATCTCGATTTGCCCGGCAACAGAGGAGCGTAGCGGAGGAATTTATTTCGCCGATCTCGGGGGATTGAAATCCACCTCTACCCAAACAATTCAAGAGGAGTCATCATGCGACGCAGGGTCTCGTATGCAGCGGCCGCGCTGGCGGTTGTCATCGCGGCGGCCATCGCCGTACCCGCCATCGGCGCGGCGAACAATGAGAGTGTTGACCTGGAAATGATCACCAGCATTCGCCAGGAAGCGTTCCGTAATTCCAAGGTGATGGACACCCTCAGCGAACTGACCGACCGCATTGGTCCGCGGCTGACCGGTTCGCCGAACATGAAGCGGGCCAACGAGTGGACGCGGGACCAGTTCCAGAAATGGGGCCTGGCGAACGCCCACCTGGAGAGTTACGGACCGTTTGGCCGGGGCTGGTCGGAGGAATCGGTGTTCGTGCGCATGACCTCGCCGGACGTGGCCATGCTGATTGCGCAGCCGGAAGCCTGGACTCCTTCCACCGTCGGCATGGTGCGCGGGCGCGTGATGCGCGCCAAAATCGAGAAAACGGAAGATTTCGAGAAATACCGCGGAAAACTGGCGGGCCAGATCGTTGTCCTGGGCGACATGCGCGAGGTGAAACCGCACGAAGAAGCGGAGATGCGTCGCTATGACGACAAGCGGCTCGACGAGGTGTACCAGTACCAGGCAGTGGAGCGGCACGGATATCAGCGGCCTCCCCGCGAAGAGATGATCCGACGCCTCCAGTTCCGCAAGGAATTGGCGAAGTTCCTGACCGAGGAAAAGCCGGCGGTCATCATCAAGCCGAGCAACGGCGATGGCGGGACTATTTTTGTCCAGGGTACGCAGGCCTACAAGAAGGACGAACCCGCGGGCGTGCCCAGCCTGGTCATGGGAATCGAACACTACGGACGCATCATGCGGCTGATGGATCGCGAGGTGCCCGTGGAGTTGGAAATCGAGGTCAAGACAAAGTTTTACGATGACGACGCCATGGCTTACAACACGGTGGCGGAAATTCCGGGAGCCGATAAGAAGGATGAGATCGTGATGCTCGGAGGCCACATGGATTCATGGCACACGGGCACCGGCGCCACTGACAATGGCTGTGGAGTCGCGGTCGCCATGGAGGCGGTCAGGATCCTGAAATCGCTGGGCGTCAAGCCACGGCGGACGATCCGCATTGCGCTGTGGAGCGGCGAAGAAGAGGGCCTGCTGGGCTCCAAGGCCTATGTCACGCAACACATCGGAGAACGCCAGCAACCCAAGGACCTGAGCCCGACTGAGGCGGCGCTGCCCTCGTACATGCGGCGGCAACAAGGGCCGGTGATTCCCAAGGCGGAGTGGGGCAAGGTGTCGGCGTACTTCAACCTGGACAACGGCTCGGGAAAAATACGGGGCATCTACACCCAGGAGAACGCGTCGGTGCGGCCGATCTTCGAAGCCTGGCTGGAACCGTTCCGCGACCTCGGCGCAACCACGGTCACCATGAAATCGACCGGTGGAACCGATCACCTCTCGTTCGACGCCGTGGGCGTGCCGGGTTTCCAGTTCATCCAGGACCCGCTCGAGTACGATACCCGGACACACCACTCCAACATGGACGTCTACGAGCGCGCGCAGAAAGACGATCTGATGGAAGCGGCGGCCATCATGGCGTCGTTCGTGTACAACGCCGCCATGCGCGACCAGATGATGCCGCGCAAGCCGCTCGGAAACGATACCCAGTTGCTGCGCGCGGAGACGAAACCCGCGGGCGAAGCATCGTCCGTCAAAGTTAAGAAAGCGGGCAAAAAGGAGTGAGCCGTCTTGGATGTAGTTCTATGGGCATGGCAAAGGCCGTGCCTTTTTTTGTGTTGATTCCGCGCCCATGCTGCCGGAGATGCGCAGCACAGGTGCGCGCTGCCTCTGCTAGTGATCGGCCTTCTTCGCTGACACTTTCTCCGCCATTAAGTCGCGGTACGAGATCAATTCCACGCCGCATTCTCGAAGCAGATCACGCGTGCCGTCGGCAGTGAGAAGGGCAAGCTCAGTTTCACGCGAGGCGGTAAGCGCGGACAACGGGCTTAACATGGCATCGTTGTAACCGGGATGGGTGACTAGTTCCCAGGTGCCCTTTGGAATGCGCCGAATCAACCCCCGCAGCCGCCGCTCGTCCAGATAACCGGTGAGCACGATGCCGACGGTGCCATCGGTGGTGACGAAGCCCTCCGTCTCGACGATGTGGCGGAACTTCCCTGCCATCGATTGAAACGCCCGCACCGCGCCGTAGCGAGCGAGCATCTTCGGACGCAACGACAATTGCGAAAGACGCACCAGCGGGTCAGGCTCGAAAGGATTACGAAGGGCACGGATGCCGCAGGCTTTCGCTGCCCGCAGCAGTGCGCGCAAGACTTGCGGAAACAGGTGGGTGTGCTTGTGCGTGTCGAAATGGCTGAGCGTGATGCCGGCGGATTGAAGTTTCCCCATCTGCGCCGAAGCCTCGGCGGTGATTTGCTCCGACGAGAGGCGGTTGCGCAGCGCGGCGCGCGCGAAGCGGGCAAAACCGGGCCGGAAGGTCGCACCGCTGGTCAGAGTTGGAAGCTGGCGGCAAGGCAAAACCGGCGCGAGTTGGATGAGATCGACATGGCACCCGATGGAAAGTTGGGGGAGCGTCCGGGCGAGCGCGACCGCGTCCTCGAAGGCGCTGCCGGCGGCCATCAAGGTCGTCGAGGTGACAACGCCGTGCTGGTATGCTTCTGCGATGGCGCGATTGATGCCGCGCGTGAGGCCGAAATCATCGGCATTAATGATGAGACGCTTCACTTCGACCTAGTGTAACGGACACGCCCCGCTCGACCATAAAAGCCGTGTCGAACCAGGAGAACTCTGTGGGCTAAACACTGGAACCATTCATCATTTTTTCATGCCGTTGCCACACGCCAGCAATATGCCGAGAGTGCTGTCGAGACTGCTGCAAAGCACCCGGCTTCGATCGCCGCCACACTGACCATCCGGTATCGGGACTACCGCCTGGGAGATGTTGCCCCGTGGTCCGTGGCGCATGAGCGTGGAAGGGCACCGCGTCGGCACTCCGCTAGCCGGCGGCTAGCCGTACAATAGTGGTCCAGTGGCGCACTTGGACCGAACTCGTTAGGTCTGAAGGGCCCGTAGCTCAGCGGTTAGAGCAGTGGACTCATAATCCATTGGTCCCAGGTTCAAATCCTGGCGGGCCCACCGAAATTCCGCAATAAAAATGCGGCTCTCGGCGCTAATCGGCGCTGTGGCCCCCGATTCCGCAATTGCGCGACCCCAGGGAATTTTGTCACACGGAATGCGCCGGCCCACCAACAATCCACCGCCAAAATCAAACGCACCGCCCCGGTTGCTCCCGGAACGGCGCTAACCACAGTCGCCCGATAGGAGCGGGCACGCCATGGCCGAAAATCGTTCTATCCGCTGCGTGCTGTACGCGCGCGTTTCCACTCTCAAACACGGGCAAGACTGCGAAGTTCAGCTCCGTGAATTGCGCCAGCACGCCAGCGCGCGCGGCTGGGAAGTTGTACACGAGTACATTGATGCCGGCGTGAGCGGCAGCAAAGAATCGCGCCCACAACTCAACCAGCTAATGACCGCCGCGTGCCGGCGAGAGTTCGATATTGTGGCGGTTCATCGTTTCGACCGCTTCGCCAGAAGCACTCGGCACCTGTTGATGGCGCTGGAAGAGTTCAAATCGCTGGGCGTGGGATTTGTGAGTTATTCGGAGGCGCTTGACACCAGCACGCCGCTGGGCGCCGCGATGTTCACCATCTTGGGAGCTATTTCTCAGCTCGAAAAAGACATCATCCGCGAGCGCGTAATCGCCGGCTTGCGGCACGCCAAGTCGAAGGGCATCAAGCTGGGCCGCCCGGCGGTGCCGGTGGACGTAGACGCGGTGCGGGCAGCGCGGGCGCGCGGCTTGAGCTGGCGCGCGGTGGGGCTGGAGTTAGGCATCGCTCCGATGGTTTGCCTCCGTGCCGCGCGGGCGGTGACCTCTTGACAGGGAGCATGGTTCGCGTGGCACAGTAGCACAGGCGAATTTCCAATCACGGCGACGTGCCCGCCCGGGCGTCGCCGTTTCTTCTTGGAGGATAATGGTGGACGACATAGGGTGACGCCGCGCCAGTCGGCCAGTTCGGCGATGGTGAAATACATATCCGCTCCAAAAAGAAAAAGCCGGGCCCTCGACTTGCAAAGGCCCGGCTGGCGTTACAGCCGCTCTTAAAAAACATTTACTTTAACATTAAAGTAATATCACCGATCACGGGCAGGGTCAAGAAGAAACCATTCCGAAATAATGGAATGCCATTAGCGAACCGCTTCCCGAAGGGCGCATAGGTAGGCCGCAACATTCGTAGCTCAGTCCGGCGACATTACAAGCGGAGCAAAACTAGGGTTAAACGCTTGAGGGGGTAGGAGACAGACGCGTTTAAAGTTGCACCCCCTGCCGCAACTCAGTCCCAAAACCGGATTTTTTGTCCGGTACCGAGCAAAATTCAACTATCCAAGAACTATCTTTCATAACAAAAAACCTCTAGCATAAAAAAAGTGGTGTACAATTTTGTACACCTTGCTCTTGCCGCTGGGTTGAGCATATCGGCGGCCCGCCTGCAAGCGTTGTCGTCCGCCCGGCCCAGGGCCGTAGCACACCGGCCTCGCCAGAGGAGGACAACACGATGCTTTCCAAACCAACGACCAAAGATGCCCGGACCCCGATACAGAAAAGTCTTTTCCCTCCGCCCAAGAGCAGCCGCGCGGGCAGCCGATTTGATCCTGAGGCCTTTCTTGCCACCGTCGGCGTTGGCCGAGAGCTCCTGAAACTGGCGAAGAAGGAACCCCTGTTTACTCAGGGTGAGCCTGCGAACACGGTTTTCTATATACAAAGAGGCAAGGTGAAGCTCACCGTCGTCAACGAACGCGGCAAGGAAGCGAC
>DASSIZ010000120.1 GCA_035691485.1 Terriglobales bacterium | reverse complement strand
GAGATTTTTTGTTTTGGAGACTGCAAGACGCTGGTCGAGGCCAGGACGACTCCGGAGAGCGGAGTCGCACAACTCGAAGATGGGAGTTGTGACCAGGACACTTCCTGGTGCAACTATTGTTGTGCAGCCGCCCCTTGTTGTCAAGAGCCAGTTTGCCCGGCCAGACCGCAGCCACGACGCTGGCTGTCTACACCGATCAGCTGGGCCGAGTGTGGCGCACGCCCGGTTCTTCATTCGATGGATATTATATCGTTATACGATATACTTTTAGACAACGAGGCTCGCGGAGAAACCTGGTTTCGTTATTGTCGAGCTCGACAACACCCAGCCGCCGATCGATACCGCCCACTTTCTTCGCAAGCGGTTGCGGCCTCAACAATTAGCCCTCGTGAGGCGGCACGAACACTGAGCGCAAATTTGTTAGCAAATGTTAGCAATTTGGCACCGACGGATGAGGCCTCTGATGGTCTAGTTATGCCGGCGATTTGGCGTGAGTATCCTCGGCGATTGCCCACTCCCTCCCGCACTCAGCGCTGCAAGGAACTGAGTATGCATGGTTTTTCGCGATTTTTGGGCGATACGACGAGTGCGCGGACTGAACAGCTCGCATCCAAGTAGATGTTCCTGCTGCGCCACGGAGGGAACAAACAATATGAGCCGCTGGATTGTCTTCGATGAATCGACCGCGCACGCGGTTCAGACCAGTGCCGGCGTACAACCTGAAATCAGACCGGAAACCGTGAAGGCCGGCAAGTTTTTCGATATGGCGCTGGAATCGCGCGCCTCGGTCGCTATCATGCCCGGCGAACATGCGGGGGGCGCCATTCTGATGCGAGTATCCCGGCGGGAGCAATCCAGGGAAACCGCGGCGGGAAGTCCGGCGTCCAACATCGCACCCGCCCGGCGTCCGACGTCCAACATGGCGCCCGCCGGTTTTTTGGGATTGTCCGACGGTATTGACATGGACAGCGAGCCGGAGCAGCCCAAGAAATGGTGGCAGAAGATACTGGACTAGCCGCTGGTTTCAGCGCTTCCACGATAGCAGTGGAAACAGAAAGAAAGAGGCCGCCTTGCGGGCGGCCTTTCCATAGGTAACAGAAGTTGTTTTCCGATTCGTCAGAAGACGAATGCCACCCCGCCTCGCACCGCCCGTGCTGACTCCAGCAGGTAGAGCGTGCGGCCGTCGTGTCCGATGACTGGTATATAGCCTTGCGCCAGCAGATTCCGCAGGTCCACCAAGGCTTCCATCTTGCCAGGGAAGAAACCGGTGCCGGGTATTGGCTGGCGCACGAACACGTTCAAATATGGGTCCATTTGTCCCGGCGAGCAATCAAACAAGTCCACCGGGGTGAGGGATTTCTGGTTCGCCGCTCGATAGGAAGTCGCCCAGCGGGTATGCGTCCCCGGTACCTTCCCTGCCAGCTTAACGCCCACTGAATGCCGCCATTGCTGGTGAATTACCGAACGCACCTGTGCCAGGGCAACGTCGTTCGACGCCAGATCCAGAACCCCGCCCCAGGCGTAGTTCACGGTGGCGGTCAGGTCGGGAGTCAGCTTCTGCTGGACTACGACGCGGAAGCCGTTGCTGTTGAGCTGTCCCGCGTTATAGGTAAACGTTTCCGAGTACAGATCAGGCAGAAGTTGGGCGAAGGGACCATTGAGGTCGCCGGCGCCGGTAAGGGCAGTGTTGCGGATATTATCCGAATAGGCCGCCAGCTGCACGCTGGTGTTTCCGCGGCGGTGGGAAAGCGAAACCTCCTGGTGGCGGGCTTTCTCCAGCACTGCGCCGCGCTCGTTCATGGAAACCCTGGGTCCGGTCTCGAGTACATCGCCGAGAGTCGAATCGAACCCCTTCGCGCCGGACGCGTTGGGCTCAGCGCTGGCGTAGCGGTATTCAAGAAAAGTGTTCGGCGAGAGGTGGGCGTCGATCGTGCCATAGGGCTTGATGGCGCTGTCGCGACTCAGGAACTGCACCGTCTGGTACTCAGTCCCGAAACGCAATTCAATGAAATCAGCGAGTGTCAAGGAATCCCCGACGTGCACCGACATCGCTTGCATAGCAGGCAGCCGCGAGTTGAAGTCAGGATTCGAGAAGCGGCGCACCGTAAGCGCCAGCTCGGGAGTGGAGCCGTTGTCCAATTTATGCGCGTAAGCGGCGCGGATGACGCCATTCTGCGGGCCGCCACCATAGCCGACGTTACCCTTCAGCGAAAGCGTGCCGGTGGAGAATAGCGATTTCTCGAAATTGAAGTGGGTGCTGACCTCGCCGGCGCTGCCGAATCCTTCGGCATCGCTGCCGGCGACAAACGCCACCGTGCCCTTTACTGCCGGCTTATCACCGGCGGCGCCCTTGGAGACCATTACCGGCCCATTTCCCACCACCCGCAACATCGGACGGTTGGCCGCCGAGCGCAAGGTCCACTTCCAGCCATCGTCATCGGAGGTCCCCTGGCGCTGGGGCAGCAATTGCACCGCTTCGAACAGGGTGCTGAGCGTGACATTGACGAGCACGCTGGCCCCCGCCTTCAATGCGACGTTCTCGCGCAAGGAGGGCAGAAACGAGGGAGCGGTGACTTTTACGTGATAGTTGCCGGGCACCAGCCCGTCGGCGCTGTAGAATCCGCGCCCGTCGGTGAATACCGTGACGGCCTGGGTTGCGGTGGAGAAAACCTCCACCGCGGCGCCCATTTGAGGCACCCCTGCGGTACTCCGGACGAAGCCGGTAATATTGCCCGGCTTTCCGGCCGCCGCGGCAGGAAGCGCGAGTGCCAGCAGGATCATTATGCATCCGAGCTTGCGGCCCATAAGCACCTCCATTGAAATGCGCGTCCCATGCTTCCGGCCTTGGTTACTCGACGGCGAACTTCGCCGTGGACTTCAAGTCCTGCTTCGAAATCAGGTCGTTCACCTTGATCGTAATCTGGTACGTGCCGGGCGAGATATTTTGCAGGGGCAGCGATTTTTCCAGCGTCACCTGCTCCCCGATGTTGCCCAGTTGCCCGGTGGTTTCGGCCAGTTGAACCACGGGTTTCTGCGTCGCCATGTTCACCACTTCGTAAGAGATGTTGGCGGACGGCTTGTGCGTCTGCTGGTCGATACCCAGGTTATAAACCTGCATCCAGAAATTCACTTTCTGATCACGCTTGAACGCGGTGGGCTGGCCATTGGCCGCGTCGACTCGCGGCCGCACCTTGGTATCGCCAATGACGAAGTTGCCTGCTCCAACGCTCTTGGTGGCTACCTTCTGCATCTCGTCGGCCACAATCAGCGAGGAAGATGCCAGCTTGTCCTCGCTGAACTCCGGCACCACAATGCCGCGGCTCCAGGTTCCGACCTTGTCGCCGTTCACATCCTTCAACACGATGTCGAAGCGGTAGTGTCCCGGGCGCAGCGGCAGTGCCTTCCAGTACACATGGCTGTTCTCGATGACCTTGGGCAGCAGCTCGCTCGGCAGGCCGTCGGTAACGGTGTCTTCAAATGTCTGCGCAACGCGGCCGGTCAAGGTGGTCACCCGCCCGAAGATATTCACCGCCATCCGCTGCACGCCTTCTTTGCCGGTCCAAGTCACGTCCTTGTTTTTAACCTGGATCGTAATCGGAACCAAAACCGTGTCCGAGGTTACCTTCACGAAATCAGCCCGCACATCAAAGGGCAGGAAGTTCATGGTGATCTTGTGGCTGACCACCTCTTCCAAATCCTTGAACTTAATTGTGGGGGCTCGGTTCAATTTGGCAAACTGCTCCAGACGGTCGAACTGCTTCGATTGCAGGTTCTGGTTGAAAGGTCCTTGGCCCAGGTTTTCCGGGTTGGTGAAGCGGTCCGCTTTGCTCGCCATGCCCATCTGTTCGTACATGGTGAGGCCGGCGCCGGGAACACGCAGCAGTGCATCCTTTTCCGAGCGGTCGTTGCTCATGTGATATTCATTGCACATGCAGCTGTCGACGAACTCAATCATGACTTCTTGCCCGATGCCTTCCAGGTAGCGGTAACGCCAAGTTTCGAAGGGATAGGTCGACGTTGTGCCGCCACCTTCCTCGGCGGGGCGTTCGTAGGTACCGCCGCTGGGATGAGATTCGATCTCATCGGGCTTGCCGTACATGATGTAAATGCGCCCTCGGTCCGTCCTCCAGCCGGCAACGCCGGCGGCGAAATGCTCATTGGCGTAGGCGATGCGTCGGTAATGCTCTTCCTTGTATTCGTTCTCCGGGCTATCCGGATTCGGGTTGCGGCGAAGCCAGAACTGCTCGATGAACTGATCGCGTTCCTCGTCGTTGCCTAATTGCTTGAAAGCGCCCCGCTCCTGATCGGTAATGATCCAGCGGACGTCCTCATCCAGCCACTTCCGGTAAACTTTACTGACCTCCTGTTTGAGGGCCTTCTGCTGCTGCTTCTGCTGTCGATCCGACAGGGGTCGTTTCAGCGGGTCCACTTTCTGCCCGCTTTCGTCTGGTCGGGAGGCCTGGGGCTGGGCGTCGGTCCTGCTGCTCTTGTCACTCTGCGCAAAGGAAGCGGCTACCAAACATACGGAGCCGGCCAGACTGAGTGCCAAGACACGACCCCAAACTACTTTGAGCGACATCGGAAGTGGACTCCTGGGAGACAATTCGGGCGCTTAAATTCTATGTTGTCGCCGCTCTTATTGCAAGAACCAGAATCATACTATTTGTGTGATCATGTGTCCCTATGTGCTGAGTTGCCAGTAATTTCCAGAGACTCGGGAGCACAATTCATCCCCGCAAATCGGGTTCCTTAACCGTGAATAGATAGCCGATATTCGCGGGATCTTCATATAATAGCCTTGGTACCTTCATTTATTCCAAACCACGAGCCCGATAGATCCGCACTCGCCTCCGGATGGAACTTCTCCGCTCTGGCCTGCGTATTCATGAGAGGCAGGTGGTAGCGTCCGTTTTAATCAGGCGGTACGCGCGAGGCATTGATTGAAAACGGGGAAAAAAATCGCGATTGGCGTCGGAATCTTAGTACTTGTGTCTGCGATTGTCGGCTTCACCGTCCACGAGAGCGGCAAGGGCGTGGTGGTGGTGCAGACCGGCAAAGTCACGCGTCAGGATCTCACCTCGATCGTCAGCGCCTCGGGTGAGATCAAGCCCAAGACGTACGTCAATATTGGCGCCAACGGTTACGGGAAGATCACCAAGCTTTTTGTGCAGGAAGGCGAGCAGGTCAAGAAGGGGCAACTGCTGGCCAAGCTCGATTACGTGCAGTCGGCCGCCGATGTTGCCTCGATGCAGGCCCAACTTGCGGGCGCCAAGACCGACCTGACCGCCTCGGAAGCAATGCTGAGGGGCGCGCAATCGGATCTCGACAAGGCGCGCGCTGATTACGACCGCGCCAAGCTCGATTATCAGCGGGGCGAGGCGCTCTACGGCCAGGCTCTGATTCCCAAACAGGACTTTGACACGCGCAAGGCGGCCTTCGAAGCCGCCGACGCCGCGGTTGCATCAGCCCGCGCCCGCATCGCGCAAACCAAAGCCCAGGCCGCAACCAACGCGGAACGCATCCGCCAAATGCAGGCACAGTTGACCCATGCCAGCGATGTACTGAGCAAGACCGAATATGTCTCGCCCTACGACGGCATCGTCAGCAACCTCCCGGTGCGCGAAGGCGAAACCGTCATCATGGGCATCCAGAGCTCGCCCGGCAGTTTGCTGATGACGGTTTCGGACATGTCGGTGGTTACCGCCGAAGTCATGGTGGATGAAACCGACATCGTGAATGTGAAACTCGGGCAAAACGCGGAAGTCACCATTGACGCCATCCCCAAGAAGACGTTTCACGGCATCGTCACCGAAATCGGCAACAATGCGGTAGTGCGCTCCACCGGGCTGGCCACAACGCAAACCACCACTGGCAGCCAGGAAGCGAAGGATTTCAAGGTGGTGGTGACCATCAAAGACCCGCCCGCCAACTTGCGTCCGGGCCTGTCCACAACCGCCAAGATTACGACCGCCTCGCGCGGCAGTGCGGTGACCATCCCGATCCAGGCGCTCACGGTGCGCCAGAAGGGTGATCTGGAGAAGAAGCCGGGCAAGGGCACGGTGCAGGCGGCGGCGCCGGCGCCCACCGCCAAAGACAAGGAAGAGATCCAGGGCGTATTCGTGGTGCGCAACAAGAAGGCTGAGTTCGTAAAAGTGGACACCGGCATTACCGGCACGACTGACATCGAGGTGACCAGCGGATTGCAGCCCGGCGACGAGATTGTGACCGGCAGCTATAAAGTGCTGCGCTCGCTGCGCAATGGGGCCTCGGTGAAGATTGACAATAGTGCCCCTAAAAAAGAGGACGAGAAGACCTAACGTTGTGACGCGCCGAGCGTCAAAGGCATAGAGGGGGTCTTTCTGCCGAGCGGCTAGCGCGGCGAAACGACCGATCCAGCGAAAAAAGTGAGAGACACGAAAATGGCCACTGAGGTCGCCAGCATATCGGAGCCGCTGATCGCGCCGCCGGATGGGTGCATCATCTGCACCGAGGACCTATGGAAGACTTACGACATGGGGTCCGAGCAACAGGTGCACGCGCTGCGCGGGGTGAACCTGCGCATCGAACGCAACGAATACGTGGCCATTATGGGTCCGTCGGGTTCCGGCAAGTCGACGCTGATGAACCTGATCGGTTGCCTCGATACCCCCAGCAAGGGCCGCTACTGGCTGAACAACCAGCTGGTCAGCGAACTGGATGATGACGAACTGGCGCGCATCCGCAACAAGGAGATCGGATTTGTATTTCAGACCTTTAATTTGCTGGCGCGCGCGACTTCGCTGCACAACGTGGAGCTGCCGCTGATCTACGCCGGCGTTCCGGCGGAAACGCGCATCGAACGCGCCAAGGAAGCGCTCAAGTCCGTGGGCATGGAGCATCGCATGATGCACAAGCCCAACGAGCTTTCCGGCGGCCAACGGCAGCGCGTCGCCATCGCTCGTGCCCTGGTCAATAAGCCTTCCATCATTCTGGCCGACGAACCAACCGGAAACCTCGACTCCCAGACCGGCAACGAGATCATGGCGGTGTTGGACGGACTACACGAGAATGGCAATACCATCGTGCTGGTAACCCACGAGCACGACATCGCCGAGTACGCTCACCGGGTCATTAACCTGAAAGACGGGCTGATTTCCGGGGATGTCCGCAAGGCCCACTAGCTCAATGTGGCTTGTACCTTTTGTTGCTGTACCCTGCTATTGATGCCTCGTCTTCTCGCCTTCCTCCTGTTGGCGTCCTGCTTTGCCGCCGGGCAAAGCGTGAATCTCCCCGGCCGCCACCCGCGTCAGCCTGCGCGCAGCATTGTCGGCAGCTACTGCCGCCTCGATTACGTCGGCTCTCGCCTCTCCAAGGAGGGCTGGGACCGCGTCAAGCCGCTGACCACGTGGCGGGACAATCCCGACTGGCGCGGCTTCACCGTCGTCTCCCAGTACGACATCACCAGCGCCAACGAAGGCATACGCTCCTCCAACGTTGACGTCGACTACACCGTCCTCGGCCGCTTCGAGCGTGGCATCGGCTATTCCGCCGAGCGCGCCAAGGACTCCGTCGCCTTCCGCCTCAAGGACAGCGATGGCTTATGGCGCATCGAGGAGATCGATCCGCCCATCAATCCTCACGTCTCCAAGCCCGCCGCCATCCTCTGGCTCAAGTCCGCCCTCGCCGGCGAGAAAGATGCAGCCGAAAAGATCGCGCTGGAAGAAGCACTCAAGGAACTGGGCGCCGCGCCGTAATCGCAAACGAAAAAGCCTCCCAACCTGGAGGCTTGTGCACCAAACAATGAAAAGGTCGAACTCTTACTGCACCACTCCCAAACCGGATTTTTCCGGCGCCGGCGTTGATTTCACGAAGTAGCTGTGGTCGTACAGATTGCGGTACATGAGCCCGGCGATCTCCGCCGCCTTGGGACCGAAGGTCGGACGGCCGCCCTCCAGGAACACCACCACTGCAATCCTGCCCGCCGCGGTGTTGGCGAAGGAGGCGAACCATCCTAGGCGTGTGCCATTGTTCGAGCAGGTGCCGGTTTTTCCAAGAACTTCTTCTTCGCTGAAGTTCCAGCGCACGCTTTGCGCCGTGCCATACTGGACTGCGGCGGCCATGCCGGGCGAAACCTCGGGAATCACCGGCCCGATGTCGAGATAGCGCTTGACCCGCGGCTCGAACGTGGAAATCTCTTCCGGGGTCGAGGGATGCTGCAGGTAATACAGCGTTCCGCCATTGGCGATGGCGGATACCAGCGCGCCCAATTGCAACGGCGTAAGCGAAATTCCCTGCCCGAAGGAGCACATCCTGCCTACCCCACCCATGCTCGCAGGCAGTTCTTCGGAAGGAAACGCTCCCAGGTGCTCGCCCTCGATGTTCCAACCCGCCAACTCGCCCAAGCCAAACTGGTGCGCGTAATAGCTGACCTTCTCAAATCCCATCTTCCGGCCCAGCGTTTCAAAAAACGGGTTATTGGAGTGCGCCAGGGCCTGTGTCAGGTCTATTCGTGTGCGGCGGCCGAGCTGGATCTTGGTCTCCCGGGTCACCACATTTTCGCTGAGCGCAGCCAGCGCCACCGCGATCTTGATCGTCGAACAGGGCTCCGCGCCCCCGGCGAGCGCCATCTTCTGATTGACCATGGCCAGGATGCGGCCGCTGTTGGGATCAATTGCCAAGACCGTGCCGTTGTGATTGCCCAGGGCGTCAATCGCGGCCGCGCGCACCACCGGATCTTCGCCCGTCGTTACGTCGCCGACGGTCAGGTCCTGGCTGGTGAATGAAGACGTCGCGTAGTGCTCGCGATAGCGGCTCCGCTGCAACCGGTGTCCATTTACCCACTCGTACTTGCTCACACGGCGGTGCCGGCGCTTGCTGACGATCTTTTTTCTAGTCCTGGGGCTTTCTACGACAGTCTTGGCCTTGTGAGTCTTGCGTGGCGTGGAAACCGTGGCTGCTGCGGCGCTTGCCGTCAGCGGCGCCATCATCGCGATCACGAGCACAACCTGGACTGCCAGAGAGCCTTTTAGCTTCAACATGAATGTCCGAAATCCAGTGACTGCCAGATTGTCCCGGCACGGATACACGACAACGCCGACTCGGCGCCGCATACAAAGGTCCGCTTGGAACTGAGGCGATAGTAAGAGAGTTCTAGGCTGGATTTCAATCCTAAACTGCTCCTCGGGCGCCATCCTCGTAGGCTTCCAGAGTGTTGGGATGCAGCGACTTAGGCCAGAGTTGTGGCAGGACAGGGACTTCCGTAAGCCCGACGTCGTGCGGCGGTCCCGGTGGAGTATCAGGTTTAGCAATAATAATTGCGCTGGTTAAGTGGAGAGCAATCAACTCCGCAGCTACTGCCTGTTAACCAATCAGATAATGCTTGCTACGGACGCGCCGCCGCAGTCGCACCTGTGCGTCGGCTTTGCGCGCGACATTGCCGCCGCAAGCGAGCATTGCAAATCGCGGGTAGAATTTGCATACTCCACCAGCACAACCAGTTATGAGCGAACCAGTAGTGGGGACACCGCGCAGGTCTGAACCGGCAACGGTCCCGCCCGATGAGCGCGGGCGTCAGCCCGCAGATGCGGCCGGCGAGTTCTGGGGCGGACTGGCAGCCATGCTGGTGGCCTTGCCCTCCGCGATTGCATTCGGGGTCGCTATCTATGCACCGCTGGGGGCCGGTTACGCGTCCCATGGAGCCATCGCCGGAATTCTCGGCACCACCGCGTTGGGCATTATCGCCGCCAGTTTCGGTGGAACCCGCCGGCTGATCACCGCGCCTTCAGCGCCGGCGGTCGCGGTGATGTCGGCTTTCGCCATTGAATTGACTCAGCGCGGCGTGGCGCCGTCATCGGCTTTGTTGTTGTTGGCCATGGCCACAGCTCTCTGCGGCATTTTGCAGGTCAGCTTCGGGCTTTTTGGCTTTGGGCAATTGATCAAGTACATGCCGTATCCCGTCGTAAGCGGCTACCTCAGCGGCGTGGGGTTGATCATCATTGTCAGTCAAATCCCCAAGTTCCTCGGCGTTCCCGGGCGCTATCACTTTTGGGAAGGGCTGCTCTCGCCGGCGGAATGGAAGTGGCAGAGCATGGCGGTGGGCGTGGTCTCGGTCGCGGTCATGGTATTGGCGCCATGGGTCACCAAGAGAATTCCCGCGGCCATCCTCGCCCTCACATCTGGAACAGCAGTGTACTTTGCGCTCGCACTGGCGGACCGATCGCTCCTGGTTCTGGCTGGGAACAGGCTGGTAGTCGGCCCGCTGCGCGATGCCGGCGCCGGCTTGCTGGCTTCCATGGCAGGACAATGGCACGCGTTCAGCGCGTTCGATCCCCGGCAACTCGGCGTAGTCATTACGCCGGCGCTCACGCTTGCAGTTTTGCTTTCCATCGACACGCTGAAGACGTGCGTGATCCTCGACTCGTTGACGCGAAGCCGGCACGACTCCAATCGGGAGCTGATCGGCCAGGGGCTGGGCAATCTGACATCGATGGCGATGGGCGGCGTCCCCGGCTCCGGACAGATGGGCGCCACCCTGGTAAACCTCGGGAGCGGTGGACAAACCCACTGGTCCGGCGTGATTGAAGGCGCACTGGCACTGGCAGCGTTCCTCGTTCTTGGCAACCTGATCGCCTGGATTCCGATTGCGGCATTGGCGGGCATCCTGATCGTGGTCGGTACGCGCATGTTCGACCTGAACAGCCTGAGCCTGCTGCGCTCGCGATCAACGGTGTTGGATTTTGTGGTCATCGTCACCGTCGTGGTCGTCGCCGAGACAGTGGGTCTGATCGCCGCGTCGGGAGTAGGCATCGGACTGGCCATCCTGTTGTTCCTGCGCGAACTGATCGGCGGCACGGTGGTTCGCCGAAAGGCGTATGGAAATGAGCGCTTCTCGCGGCAGATGCGCCTTCCCGAAGAGATGGAAGTGCTGGTCAGCCGCGGCAACCGCACCGTCATTTTCGAACTCCAGGGCAGCTTGTTCTTCGGCACCACCGACCAGCTTTACAGTGAACTGGAACGGGAGGTGAAACAACGCGATTACGTCGTGCTTGACATGCGGCGGGTGCAATCGGTGGACATAACCGCGGCCCACATGCTGGAACTGGTGGAAGACATGATGTCGGAGCGAAAGGGGACGGTGATCTACAGTCACATGCCGGAAAAGGTGCCGAGCGGCCAGGACATGCAGCAGTACTTCGACGAGGTGGGATTGGTGCGGACAGAGCATCACGCGCGCGTGTTCGAGCACCTTGACGATGCGCTGGAGTGGATCGAGAACCGCATCCTGGCGGAAGCAAAACTCGCGTCTCCCCAGGAACCACCTCTGGAAATCCGCGACATGGCCATGTTCCAGCAGCGAAGGGAGGAGACGCTGGCCGCCCTGGAGGCAGGCACGGAGAGGCGCGCGTTTCGAGCCGGCGAACGCATCTTCGCGCACGGGGACCGCAGCGACGAGTTGTACTTCATCCGCCAAGGCTCGGTGCGCATCCTGCTGCCCCTGGATGGAAGAACCGGACACCACCTGGCGACGTTCGGTCGCGGCGATTTTTTCGGCGAATTGTCGTTCCTGGACCAGGCGCCACGCTCGGCGGACGCGGTGGCGCTCACCGACGTGGAACTTTATGTCCTGAGCCGCGCGCGGTTCGATCAACTCAGCGCGCAGCACCGCATGCTGGCGCTCAACCTTCTGCAAGGAATTGCCACGGCCGTGGCTTCGCGCCTGCGGCGCACCGACGTGGAGTTGAGATACCTGAAGGAATCGTAATGGCCCGAAGCGGCGCGTGCGAACTTGCGAAACGCGGGCCGCCGCTTTTGAGCAGTGACCCGCCTCAATCTGACGACCTGTGAACTCTTAGCCCTAATTGCTCTCGTTGCGCTTGCGGATGAAAGCAGGCACGTCCAGGTCATCTTCCTCGTAGTTTGTCTTGACCGAGCCCTTCACGTCGGCGATGGAAGTCATCTCGCGCTGGGGAGCGGCCGCGCGCGATGAAACCGCTGCCGCCGTGGCGACCGCGGCGGTTACATTCGAGACTTCCGCCACCGGCTGCGGCTCCGGCTCGACGATGCGCGGCTCAGGGCGAGGCGCAATATAGGCGGAGGCGCTGCGCACCTGCGAAATCGCCGCCGCGGCCGCCGAGACTGCGCGCTCGTGACGCTGGACATGGTGGTCGGCCTTGAAGCCGGTCGCGATCACCGTAATCTTCACCTCATCCTTCATTTTCTCGTCGAGCACAGCGCCGAAAATAATGTTGGCATCCTCGTGCGCCGCAGTCTGGATGATGGTGGAGGCTTCGTTCACCTCCGCCAGCTTTAGCGAACTGGAACCGGTGACATTGATGAGGATGCCGCGCGCGCCGTTAATCGCTCCGGCCTCCAGCAGTGGCGAGGCAATGGCACGTTGCGCGGCGTCGGTGGCGCGGCGCTCTCCCTTGCCGGTCGCGGTGCCCATGACGGCGTAGCCCATTCCGGCCATGATCGCCTTCACGTCCGCGAAGTCGCGGTTGATGATCCCAGGGATGGTAATGATGTCGGAAATCCCCTGCACCGCCTGGCGAAGAATATCGTCGGCGACGCGGAACGATTCGAAGAAACCGGCGTTCTGCGCCACTGCAAGCAGCTTCTCGTTGGGGATGACGATCATGGTGTCGACCGAGTCGAGCAACTCCTGCAGCCCGCGCTCGGCTTGCGACATGCGGCGCTTGCCTTCAAAGCCGAATGGCTTCGTCACCACCGCGACCGTCAGTGCGCCCATTTCGCTGGCCAGGGAGGCGATGATCGGTGCAGCGCCGGTGCCGGTGCCGCCGCCGAGACCCGCGGTGACGAACACCATGTCGGCGCCTTCGAGAGCTTCGATGATCTTGTCGGCATCCTCAAGCGCGGCTTTGCGTCCGACCTCGGGATTGGCGCCCGCGCCCAGCCCGTTGGTGAGCTTGACCCCCAGTTGCAGGCGCAGCGGGGCGCGCGACATCTCCAGCGCCTGCAGATCGGTGTTGGCGGTCATGAACTCGATGCCTTCGAGCTTGGCGTCGATCATGCGGTTGACGGCGTTGCCACCGCCTCCGCCCACGCCGATGACCTTGATCTTGGCTTGATTGCCCGGATCTTCGTTGAATTGAATGCGGATGCCGTCTGCGCTATTGCTCATATCGAATGTCCAGCCCGATCAGCTCCCGTTTCCATTTAGTTCCAGGTTGCAGTTTCCAGCTTCCGGCCCTGAGTTTCCAGTGACCAACTAAGCTCCACGTCGTGCAAAAAGCGACTTGAGCTTGGCGCCGAGGCCATTGCCGCCGTGCGTTCCGTGGGCCAGGCGGGCCCGATACCCGTAAAGCGCCATGCCGATCGTGGTGGCGTATTCCGGTTCGGCCAGCGCCGCTGGGAGCTTTGCGATAGGCACCGGTGACGCGATACGCGCCGGCTTGCGCAGCACGGACTCGGCGATTTCGGTGAGGAACGGCAGGCGCGAGCCCCCGCCCGTCATTACGATGCCGGCAACGCACATCTCCAGCACACCCGCCTGGCGCAGGTGGTCGCGCAATAATTCGCACAGCTCGCGCGCGCGCGGCTCCAGCACCTCGCCGAGCAGCCGCTGCGCCATCAAGCGTGAAGGGCGATCGCCAACACTGGTAACCTCGATCTCGTTCCCCTCCGGAATACGCGTCACCACAGCGCAGCCGAACAAGCGCTTGACCTTCTCCGCGTCGGCGAGCGGCGTGCGAAGTCCGACCGCGACGTCATTGGTGAAGTGATCGCCTCCGATGGGCACCACTCCGGTATGCACGACGGCTCCGTCATGAAACACCGCGATGTCGGTCGACCCGGCGCCGACATCCGCCAGGCAGACACCGAGTTCCCGCTCGTCGCTGCGCAGGACCGAGTCGCCGCAGGCGAGCGCTTCGTAAATCGTGTCATCCACGTGAATGCCGGCCCGGTTTAGCGCGGTGACGACGTTCTGCGTCGCGGTCGCGGCCGCGGTCACGACGTGCACCTTCACCTCCAGCTTGGAGGCGACCATGCCCGCCGGTTCATGCACCCCCGCCTGCTCGTCGAGGATGAACTCCTGCGGCAGCAGGTGCAGGATCTGGCGGTCGGGCGGGAGCGCGATGGCGCGGGCGCGCTCCACCGCCTGGCGCACGTCTTCGCGGGTAATCTCGCGCGGCTTGGATGCCAGCGTGATTCCGCCCTGGCTGTTGACGCCGCGGATATGGGCGCCGGCGACCCCGACCACGGCGTGCTCAATGGGAGCTCCGCAGGCGTCCTCGGCATCCTGCACCGCCTTTTGAATGGAAGTAACCGTGCGATCGAGGTCGACGATCACGCCCTTGCGAAAACCCCGGGTCTCGATCACGCCGTGGCCGCAGTAGCGCAGCCCGGCATCGGTGATCTCGACGACTAGCGCGACCGTCTTCGCGCTGCCGACGTCAATAGCGGTCAGTAGATTGTGGTTCTGCTTACCCATGGGCCCCGAACAGAATTGAAAATTTGAAATTTGAGAATTTGAAATCTAATCGTCGCCTGCCCATGCCTCGATCGATCACAACAACCGGGCTGAAATTTCACATGCTCAAGTTCCAACTTCAACTGCTCAACGCCGCGCCCTCCTTCGTGGCTTGGTCCCGCTTGGTTTGGCCACGCTTCTGGCCTGCGGCGGGTTGTTGTCATCGGGATTCACGATGACCTGCCGGTCATAGCGCAAATCCACCGAATGCACTTTCTGAAACTGCTGCCGCCACTCCTGCACGTGGGCGACATAAACCTTGAAGCGCTCCAGGTACTCGGAGGAGCCAAGGTGCACGAGCACTTCCCCGTTGGGATCGGCAACCGTGACCTTCACGTCCTCGGGATCGCCGAGATCCACCTCGCTGAGATCCCGCGAGTAGTTGGCGCCCCCGGAATCGAGGTCGTGAAGCACTCGGCAGAACAACTTCATTCTCGCCGCGCGAGTGGACAGAGGCTCGGACACGCCCATCCCGACGATTACCGGGAACGAATACTTGCGTGCCGCCGCGGCGGGAAGGTCCATGACCACCCCGTTGCCGTCAATCAGCGCGATTTTCGAGCCGACCTGGACGAATGCCACCGGCGTGCGCTCGCGGATGCCGATCTGCAGACGGTTGGGCAGCAGCCGCATCACTGACGCCGATTCCACCCAGGGAATTTCTTCCAGCTGCTTGCGGCGTTCATCGAGCGGGATGAAAAACACGTTGCGGCCGATGTCGCCGCCCATCACGTCCATCACTTGAGCGCGGGTGACGTGGCGGATGCCCGAAATTTCGAGTTGGTCGCTGGAGTCAAGCCGGAAGCGCCAGGACTGCGCGCCGTAGCGGTAGGTCATCATCGTGATGGCGCCAAACACGGCCGCGATGGCTACCACAATGAGCGCGA
The DNA here is from genome assembly GCA_035691485.1 of Terriglobales bacterium. Classification (NCBI taxonomy): domain Bacteria; kingdom Pseudomonadati; phylum Acidobacteriota; class Terriglobia; order Terriglobales; species Terriglobales bacterium. The sequence goes on along the minus strand of DASSIZ010000120.1, from coordinate 4,319 downwards.
TTTTCAGCCGGTTGGCGGCCTTGCGCGGCAGCGGACCGCGGCGCACCGGCACCCGCTTCTGACCGCGTAGAAATGCCGGCTCCTCCTCCACGTCGAGGTCGAGCAGCCGGGAATCCAGTGCGTCGTCTGGATCCTCAGTCGCAGGGACGGCGGCGCGAGAGTTGATCGCATCGTCCGGAATCAGAGGGACGTTGTTCCGTGGCATGAAAAAAAATTTGGTCTCGCGAAAATCGCCGTGAGCGCAACTATAACTTCTTTTTCGCGGAATGGGGCGAGAGAAATTACAGCGGGCGTTGTCAGTTCTTGATACTCAGGGGGGACCATGCGGCGGCTTAGAGGATGGTGAGAATCGCAGAACGGACCGCGGCGGCGTGCCGGACACTGGCCTGGGTCCGACGCAGACTGGATTCTTCGGCGCGAGCCTGGCGGTCGCGGGCTTGCTCGGCGCGATGCAACAGGCGCAGCGCGGAATCGGTGTCTCCGACTGCGGTCTTGTACATGGCCGCAAGGTACAACGCCTTCGGGTTCTCGACCGCAACCCGGGGCGCCGGCGCGAGCGCGAGAGCCAAACCGATGATGAGTCCGCCAATGATGGTTTTCATGATCTCAACCCCACTACGCTTACATACATACAGACGGGGCAGGGGCCATTTCGTTATGGCGGCAGGGAATTTTTTTTCAGCCGTAATTGGCGAACTCACTCGTTAGAGACAGCCGCGCGGGTGTGCTGGAGCGCGTCGAGGACCTTGGGCCCAAGTTGCGAAACGCTGCCCGCGCCCAAAGTAAGGATCATGTCCCCGGGCCGGGCAACCGCGACCGCGGCTTGTGCTGCCTCCGTGAACGATGCCGCGTAAATCACCAGCCTGTCGCCCAACTTGGCCATACGTTCGGCAAGAGCTTGGGTGGTTACGCCCGCGATCGGCGGCTCGCTTGCCGGATAAATGTCGAGAAGAAAAAGCGAGTCAGCGTCATGAAACGCTCCGCCAAATTCATCCATCAGGGCCTGAGTACGGGTATAGCGATGCGGTTGGAAAATGACATGGATGCGCGGATAGCCACACTGACGCGCCGCCGCCAGGGTGGCACGAATCTCTGTAGGATGATGGCCGTAGTCGTCCATGACGCTGACGCCCGCGGCTTGACCGATCAACTGCAGGCGGCGGTCCACCCCGCGGAAGTCCGCCAGCGCAGAACGGATGTCCTCGACCGGCACGTCCAGGCCGATTCCGACGGCGATTGCGGCAGTCGCGTTCAGGACGTTGTGGACGCCGGGGACGCGGAGATGAAAATCGCCAAGCGAACGGCTGCCGTAGTCGACACCGAATCGAATCGTCGGATTCTCCGCCTTCCTGACCAGCTCAGAGGAGCGAATACAGAAGTCTGAGCCTGGGCGGGTACCGTAGGTCACAGTCCGGCGGCGAACGCGCGGCAGCAGCGCGCGCAGTGCGTCGTTATCGCTGCAGGCTACCACCATGCCATAGAACGGCACCCGGTCCATGAACTCGATGAATGTGCGCTCAATGTCGCTCATGTCGGCGTAGCAGTCCATGTGCTCGCGATCGATGTTGGTCACCACCGACAGGATGGGCGAAAGCTTCAGGAAAGAGCGGTCGCTCTCGTCGGCCTCGGCAACCAGGTACTGCGATTTCCCGAGACGTGCGTTGGAGCCCATGGCGTCCACGCGGCCGCCGACGACAACGGTCGGATCCAGCCCTCCGGCAGCCAGCACGGCCGCGATCATGGACGTCGTCGTCGTCTTGCCATGCATTCCGGCGACCGCGATGCCGTACTTCAAGCGCATCAATTCGGCGAGCATTTCCGCGCGCGGAATGACGGGAATATGCGCCTCTCGGGCGGCGCTGACCTCGGGATTGTCAGCGCGAACCGCCGAGCTGATGACGACGACCTCGGCGCCGCCGACGTTACCCCCCTTGTGACCCTCGAAAATTATCGCCCCAAGCGACGCCAAACGCTGCGTGACCGATGACGACTTCAGGTCGGAGCCGGAAACTTTGTAGCCGAGATTGAGCAGGACCTCCGCGATGCCGCTCATGCCGATGCCGCCGATGCCGACGAAATGAACGCGTTGAATTTTGGCGAACATATACCCGGCCGTCTGTGCCTGGCCCTTGGCCCACCATTGTAAGTTACGGAGCCGCGCCGGACGCGAAACGGCCGGCCGCTAATAAGCTAACCGCTGATGGCGGTTCCTGCCAGTTTGCCGGCCAGGCGCGCGATTTCACCGGCAGCGTCGGGGCGCGCAAATTTGTGCGCTGCCATGCCTATGGCACGTAAGCGCACGGGATCGTTCAGCAGTTGCGCCGCAGTTTCCGCCAGTTTCTGCGGCGTCAGTTCCGACTCCGGAATCAGCATGGCGGCGTGATTGGCTGAAAGCGCTTCGGCATTGCGTCGCTGGTGGTCATCGGAGGCGCGCGGAAAGGGCACGAAAATGGCGGCTTTGCCCGCCGCGGCGATTTCCGCAACCGTGCTTGCTCCCGAGCGGCAGATGACCAGGTCGGCGCGCGCGAAGGCGCCCGGCATGTCATGAATGAACGGAGAAACCTCCGCCGTCATGCCGGCGTGGAGGTAGGCGGCTTGCGCCTCTTTATCGTCGCGCTCTCCGGTCTGATGAATGATGCACAGCCCGGGAACAGTCTGCCGGAGCAGCGGCAGCGCCTCGATCAGCGCGACATTGAGCGCATGTGCTCCCTGGCTGCCGCCAAAGAGCAGCAGCGTCGGTGGCGTGCCGTCCGCGCGAGGCGGCATCTGGAAGAATGCGCGGCGCACGGGTATGCCGGTCACCACGCAGCGGCGAAACCAGTGGCAGGTTTCCGGAAACATGACCGCCGCGGCCGAGATCATGGGGGCCACCAGGCGATTGGCGAAGCCGGGCACTAGATTAGGCTCAAAGGCGACCGTCGGCACGCTGCTCAGCGCGGCCGCCAGCATGCCCGGGCCGGAAGCATAACCGCCGACGCCGATGACAACGTGCGGGCGGAATTCACGCAGAATTTCCGAAGCGGCAAGGATGGCGCGGGGAAGCGCGAACAACGTCTTGAGACGCGTCGCGATGCTGACGTTTTTCAACTGGCCGACATCGATCTGCTTGAGCGTAAATCCCGCCGCCGGAACGAGGCGGGTTTCGATGCCCCGCGCGGTGCCGACGAACATGATTTCCGCGTTGAACCTGTCGCGTAGTTCGTTGGCAATGGCGAGCGCGGGGATCACATGTCCGCCGGTCCCCCCGCCTGCCAGTAGCGCACGCATAATTTAAAGATAGCACCCGATCATCAGCCCTAAGAATTCCGCCGGCAAATCACCCAAAGCGGCTGCTAATCGGTCTGCTGCGTGATGTTCAGCAGCACGCCCACGCTCACCAGGGTGACGAATAGCGACGAACCGCCATAGGAGATGAACGGCAGCGGGATGCCCTTGGTAGGCGCCAGTCCGAGCACCACGCTGATATTGAACAGAGCCTGCACGCCGACCATGGCGCCGATCCCGGTCGCAAGGTAGCGCGCAAATACGTCGTCGGTAATCACCGCGGCGCGAATGGCGCGATAAAGGAAGACCACGAACAGCACCACTATGATCGTCGCTCCAAGCAGGCCGAGTTCCTCGGCCGTTACCGCGAAAATGAAGTCGGTGTGCGGTTCGGGAAGATAGAAGAGTTTCTGCTTCCCTTCCATCAGGCCAACGCCGGTGAGCCCGCCGGTTCCGACCGCGATCAGAGACTGGATGATGTGGAAGCCGCGGCCTTGTGGATCGGAATAAGGGTCAATAAAGGCGAGAATGCGCTGGTAGCGCCACGGAACCCGAACGATGAAGATATAAAAGAAGAGCGGCAGCGGCGCGAGCGCGTAAGCATAGTACTTCAGGTTCATGCCCGCGACAAACAGGATGACTGCGCTGATCGCTGCGCAGGCGAGTGCGGTGCCAAGGTCGGGCTGTACCAGGATCAGTGCCGATATCACGACCGCGGGCGCAAGGGCCGGGACCAGCGTGTTCCGCATGTCGTCCATGGACTTGGTGCGGGTTTCGAGGAAATAGGCAAGGAAGAGGATCAACGTGGGCTTGGCAAGTTCCGACGGTTGGAATGACAGCGGCCCGAGCTTGATCCAGCGATGCGTGTTGTGCGACCGGTCGAGAAAGAAAACCAGCACCAGCAGCAGCGTGGTCACCGTCATAAGCGAAAAAACCACAGCCGGATGCTTGTATCGCCGGTAATCCAGCTTCATGGTTCCCATCATCGCGGCCAAGCCCGCGAGCGCCCACCCGAATTGGCGCACGACGAAGTGATACGGCGAGCCGAAGCGGTC
>DASSIZ010000119.1 GCA_035691485.1 Terriglobales bacterium | reverse complement strand
ACCGACAGCACGCTCCATGAGCGCGATTACCGCATGGAGGGCGTTCTGGCCCGGCTTTCGGTCGGCATTCGCGAGGGCGGGACCGGGGAAGTGATTTATTCGCAGGAAGGCATCCGGCGGACCTGCGGCGCGCGGAGCGAGACCGGCTGCGCGATTGCCCGCGGTACCGAGGTCGTAGTCACGCGCTACGAGCACGGCATTGCCTATGTCCGACCGTGGGAAGAAATGGCCAATGAAGCGGGAGTGACCGAGTCGAAGATTGACGGCTGACGGTCGCTCAGCAAGTTGTGAGTTTCGAGTTCTGAGTTGGAAGTGCATTGAATTTTCAGGCTAGCCACCGGCCACCGGCCACTAGCCACTGCTTAGGAGCTTTCTATGCAAATCGCAGCAGGTGTTTGGGTAATGGTGGGACTGGCGATCATGGCGGTGCTCTTCATTATTGGAGTGCTGACGCGGCTCTACCGCATCGCCGGGCCCAACGAGGCGCTGGTTATCACCGGTATTCGCAGCCAGCAGGGAAGGATTGTCAAAGCCGGGGGCTCGATCGTGTTGCCCCTGGTGGAGCAGTGCCGGCTGCTGTCGCTGGAACTGATGTCGTTCGACGTGGCGCCGCAGCAGGACCTGTATACCAAGCAGGGGGTCGCGGTCACGGTCGAAGCAGTCGCCCAAATCAAGGTCAAGTCCGATCCCGAGTCGATCCGCACCGCGGCCGAGCAGTTCCTCAACAAGACGCCGCAAATTCGTGAGGGCCTGATTCGTCTGGTGATGGAAGGCCACCTGCGCGGCATCATCGGCCAGCTCACGGTCGAGGAGATCGTGAAGCAGCCAGAGATGGTGGCCGAGCGCATGCGCTCCACTTGCGCCGACGACATGAACAAGATGGGCCTGGAAGTGATTTCCTTCACCATCAAGGAAGTGAAGGACAAGAACGATTACATCTCCAACATGGGCCGGCCGGACATCGCGCGCATCAAGCGCGATGCTGACATCGCCGCCGCTGAAGCCGAGCGCGACACTGCCATCCGGCGCGCCGTCGCCAAGCGCGAAGCCTCCGTCGCCGAAGCCCAGGCGGACCAGGAGCGCGTGCTCGCCCAGACGCTCTCGCAAGCCAAGCAGGCCGAGGCCACCCGCGACCTCAACATCAAGCAGGCGCAGTACCTCGAAGTCAGCAAGAAGGCGCAGGCGCAAGCCGACAAGGCCTATGAAATTCAGACCCAGGTCATGCAGCAGCAGGTGGTGGCCGAGTCGGTGAAGATCCAGCAGGTGGAAAAGGAGCAGCAGGTCAAGGTGCAGGAAGCCGAGATCACGCGTCGCGAGAAGGAGCTCATCGCCACCGTGCTCAAGCAGGCGGAGATCGAGCGCCAGCGCATTGAGACCCTCGCCGCCGCCGAAAAACAGCGGCTCGTCGTCGAGGCGGAAGGCAAGGCCTCCAGCATTCGCGCCCAGGGCGAAGCGGAAGCCGACATCATTTTCAAGAAGGGTGAAGCCGAGGCCAAGGCGATGAACGTCAAAGCCGAAGCCTTCCAGGAGTACAACCAGGCCGCGGTCATCGACAAGCTGCTCACCGGATTGCCGGAGGTGGTGCGCGCTCTGTCGGCGCCACTGTCGAACGTGGACAAGATCACCATCGTCAGCACCGGCAACGGCGATTCCGCCGGCATGAACAAGATCACCGGCGACATCACGCAGATGGCGGCGCAGGTTCCCGCGCTGTTTGAAACCCTGAGCGGCATGAAGATGTCGGAGCTGCTCGGCAAGGTGCGCACCATCGGTGACAAGGCGCCAAAGCCGGAGCTGCCCGGTGATGACAAGGGCAAAGGCGCGGGCGCCGGCAACTAGTACCGAGTGCCTGGTACCGAGTCGCGGGCTCGGAGCAACGGCAGAGGAGATCGACATGGAGAGAACATATTTTCTGATCGCAGGAATCCTGACGGGGGCGGCGGTTGGAATGCTGACCGGCCGGATCGCAGTCTGGATCTGCGCGGGACTTGCAATGGGTGCGGTGTTGGCGGTTGCCGCGAGGCGCCGCGCCAAGTCTGAAGATGAAGGAATCGCCGAGAGCCGACGGCCAACCGCCGATGGCAGGTTTTGAAAGGAGTTCGTCATGGCACTACTGGAACGAGTTGCGACCCTGGTCCGCGCCAATCTCAACGACTTGGTCGATAAGGCGGAGGATCCCGAGAAGATGATCAAGCAGATCATCCTCGACATGCAGAACCAGCTCCTGCAGGTCAAGACTCAGGTCGCGATTTCCATCGCTGACCAGCACCTGCTCGAGAAAAAGCAAAAGGAAAACACCACCTCCGCGTCCGACTGGGTGCGCCGGGCGGAGATGGCCGTAGACAAGAAACAGGACGACCTGGCGCGCGTCGCGCTGGAGCGCTCCATCAGCTACAAGGAACTGGCGGAAAACTTCTCCCAGCAGGTGGCCGACCAGAAAGTACAGGTCGAGAACCTGAAGACCGCGCTCAGCAAGCTGGAGCAGAAGCTCGCCGAAGCGCAGAACAAGAGCGACATGCTGATCGCGCAGCATCGTCGTGCTCGCGCCCTGGGCAAGGCAAGCGATGCGCGCGCTTCCATCGCGGACAGCTCCAACGCCGCCGGCTTCGACCGCATGAAGCGTCGCGTTGCCCACGACGAGGCCGTCAGCCAGGCGAAGTCCGAGATTGCTTCCGACAATGTCGACGACCGCTTCGCCGCCATGGAAAAGGAAGACGCCATCGAGAAATTGCTGGCGGAAATCAAGAGCCGTCGCAGCGCCGGCACGACTGCGGCCAGCTAAGGAGAGGGTGCCCCACATCTGCCCGTTATTGGCAGATGTGGGAGTTTCCCGTGAAGAACCTTAGCCCCTTGCTTTTCCCGGGACCAGTTGCGTATAGTCCTGCCGCCTCTCTGGTGGGGGTGGCGCCATGGCATCTCGACCCGGCATCTCTCGCCGCGATTTCCTGGAAAAAACTTTGCTGACCGGCGCCGGACTGGCGCTCGCCGGCCGTATCGGGTGGCCGGATTTTGCGGCCGCCCAGTCCCTCGTTCCTGGAAAAGAAAAACTCATCATTCGCTCGCTCCGTTTCTACGATCTGGAAACGCCGGTCAAGTTGCTCGACTCCTACATCACGCCCGTCAACCTGTTCTTTGTGCGCAATCACATGTCGGAGCCGACCGAGTTTGACGCCGAAACCTACCGCCTCAAGGTCGGCGGCGAGGTGGAGCATCCGCTGGAGCTGGCGCTGTCGGACTTGAAGAAGATGCAAACCGCCACCGTGACCAACACCCTGGAGTGCGCCGGCAATGGGCGCGCGTTTTACGAGCCGCACGTTCCCGGCGTGCAGTGGCAGCGTGGCGCGGTGGGCAACGCGCGCTGGACCGGACCGCGGCTGAAAGACCTGCTGGACCGGGCCGGCGTGAAGAGCACGGGAAAGTTTGTCGCCTTCTTCGGTCTGGACGAACCGCCCGCCAAGGTGCCGAAATTCGTGCGCGGCATCCCGCTGGAGAAGGCGATGGATCCCGACACGCTGCTGGCGATGCAGATGAACGGTGCGCCTCTCCCCAAGCATCACGGTTACCCGGTGCGCGCGCTGACACCGGGATGGATCGGCGCGGCCTCCTGCAAGTGGCTCACCGACATTCGCGTCCTCGACAAGGAGTACGAGGGCAACTTCATGAAGCCCGGCTATCGCATGCCGAATAATCCCGTCACTAAAGGCGGCGACATCATTGGCGACACCACCCCGATCACGCGCTTGAACGTTAAGTCTCTGATCACGACGGAAGGGGCGAAGCGCAAGTCGGGCCGGCCGATCGCCGTCAAGGGAGTGGCGTGGGCGGGCGAGGCCGACGTGAGCCGGGTTGATATCTCGACCGATGAAGGCCGAAGCTGGCAGCCGGCACAACTGGGAGCTGATCACGCCAAATATGCGTGGCGGCAGTGGCAATACTCATGGACGCCAGCGAAACCGGGCGCGTACGTGGTCATGGCGCGCGCCACCGACAGCACCGGGCGGGTGCAGCCGGCGGAGCCGGGATGGAATCCCAGCGGCTATCTGTGGAACGGAATCGAGCAGGTGAAATTCTATGTCGAAGCATAGGTTTGTGATCGTGCTCTGCCTTGCCGCCTGCCCGCCGGCGCTCATCCAGGCGCAGGGACCCGCGCCGGAGCTTCCGGCGGCGCCAATCACGCCGAAGGTGAAAACTGCGTGCATGGAGTGTCATGATTCCGGGATCATCGTGCAACAGCGGCTGGACAAGAAAACCTGGGGCAAGGAAGTAGACAAGATGACGAAATGGGGCGCGCTCGTCGAAGCCCAGGACCGCGATGCGGTTATTGATTATCTGTCGACGAATTTCCCCGCCGACAAAGCGCCGGCTGCCCCGCAATACCGCGCGCCGGCATCGCCCAAGCCGGCCAAGAGCGGGAAGAAAAAGTAATTATCCTCCGCTCGCCTCCGCCTTGCTCAGCCGCGGCGGCTCCGACAATTCCAGCTGTTCCGGAACTTCTTCGCCGCTGATGGCGGTTACGCGCCTGGTATAGGTCTTGAGGTGCTTGGCCGCCGTCTCGTACGCTTTCTGCGCCCTCTCCAGGCTGTCGCCCACGCTGTCGAATTGCGCCTGGAAGAATCCCAGCGATTTTTGCGCCTTGGCGATTTCCATCCTCGATTCTTCGAAGCGGGCCGCCACCTCGTACCACTTGTAGGCGAGCGCGACCGTGCGCAGCGTCATCAGCAAAGTGTTGGGCGAGACCGGAAACACCTGCAGCCGCGACATGGCTTCCATCGCCTCCGTGCTGCGCACCGCTTCCAGGTACAGGGTTTCGCTCGGCAGGTACATCAGCGCGACGTCCATGGTCCCGTGCTCAGGATCCAGGTATTCGGCGATGCTTTTCGCCTGCGTCGCGAGCACCCGGGCCAGTTGGGCGCGCGCGTTCTGCAGTTCATCTTCGTTGCTGGTCTCGAACAGCGGCAGCACCTGCTCGCGCGGGAACTTCGCGTCAATCGGCAACACCCGGTCGGGAAACTTGATGACCGCATCCACGCGACCTCCGGCCAGCGGGTATTGCAGTTCGTACATGTGCGAGGGAAGAAAATCCTCCAGCAGCCTCTCCAGGCTGGCCTCGCCAAACTTGCCGCGGAGGTGCGGCAGCTTCAGCAGGTTATTCAGGTCGTTGATCGAGTTGCCGATGGTTCCCACCTGGCGCAACTGCTCCTCCGCCGCCTTCAGGTGCTGCTGCACTTTTTCGAACTGAGCGAAGCCTTCTTTCAGGTTCTCGTTAAGCTTCTGCTGCACCTGTCCGCTGATTTCCAGCAGCTTCTGGTCAACCTGGCCGCGAATTGCCTCCAGCTTTTGTTCCGTGCGCTGGTTCAGGCCATCGAACTCTTTTTTCAGCTGCAACGTCGTATTGCCCAACGACTCCGTCAGCTCCCGGCGCGATTGTGTGAGCGCCTCGGTCTGCTCGCGCCGTCCGTCGGCAAGATGTTCCACGACCGAGCCGTGCATTTCCTTGAATCCCGTAGTCAGCCGGTCGGTGACCTCCTGCCGGAGGTCACCCTTGGTCTGCTCCAGGCGCTGTGCCATGTCGGCCGTGGCTTTGGCGAAGCTCTGCGACATGCCGCGTTCCAGCGACTGCATGGCGTTGCCGATGGTGGCGACGGCGGCGGCGGGATCGGCCGCCTGGGTGGAGCGGCGCAGCAGGATTGCGAGCAGCACCAGCACAACCAGGTTGAAGGCGAGAGACAGCAGAAGAAGCGGGGTCATTCCATTCCGTTTTTCTGGGGTGACTGATTGTAGAGCGCAATGGCTTAGCCGGCGAAGACATTTCTTTGACCATGTTGGTTCTTCAGGAAAAGAAGACCACCACGACCCACCAGACGCCTGCGGGATATCGCTCAGAGCCGGCGAAACAGGCGCCGACGCCAAAACGCTTGACGGAATTGTCGTGCGCCATCTTGATCGCATTGGGCGGCAGGCGAGTGGGATCGGCCTCGGTGTAGACAACGGTGGCTTCGGCGTTGAGCAATTTCAACGGGGCGCGAGAATCCAGTCGGCCTGCCTTCCCCATGGCGCAAGCCATTCGCCGCAACTCGGATAGGCGCGTGACCTGGGCCGTCGGGTGGTGGGTGCGGCGGCGCTCGCGCTCGAAGGCGGCGATGATGGCATTTTCGGCGTCATTGACCGAATACTCCTGGAGGCGATTGGCGAAGTCCTCCGTCACCCAGATGATTTCGCCACTGCGCACCACACCGATGCCGATGGTGTTGTACTTGGGGCTGAGGATGTTTTCGCGATGCGGCGGAGATTGCATGAGCCCTTCGTGCGCCTGCTGGACCGAGTAGTCGTAAGCGACGTTCTCGGCGTCGCTGTTGAAGCGGAGATGGGTAGCGGCAAGACGCTCCTGCAGCGGCAGTTCGCCGGGGAACTGGTGCGACAACTGCTTTTTCTGCGTCATCAGGACGGAGTGCGCGCGCGCTGCCTGGGTCAGGCGGTCATCGACTTTCAGCGCGGGAAGGCCGGCGCGGGCGCGCTCCTGGTTAATCATTGCAACCAGTTGCTGCTCGGCCAGCGGGTCGAATTGCTGGGCGGAGGCAAATGCGACGAACAGGAGACAGAAGGGGAGAGCTTTCAAGAAAGTCTTGCTCATAGGGGCTGAGATGCCACGCAGCGAAGTCATATTTTACAGGCCCAGCGCACGCTCGGGATGTTACATTCTTGCGGCATTCAGCTTTCCCCAAAGCTCACCTGACGCAAGTGGAGGAGACATGCAGAAGATGCTTATTGCTTTCGCGCTGATGGCATTGGCAGCCGGCGCGGGTTTCGGACAAGACAAGACCGCTGCGGCGGACAAGACCGCGGTGATGAAGACGGTGCAGCAATTTACGGATGCGTTCAACAAAGGCGACGGCAAGACCGCGGCAGCGGCGTGCGCCGACCAAACCTCAATCATCGACGAATTCCCGCCGTACGAGTGGCACGGGGCGGGCGGGTGCGCGAAGTGGATGAACGACTTCGATGCTGATTCCAAGAAGGATGGCATTACGGACGGTTCCGTCAAACTGGGTCCGGCGCGACACGTCGAGGTTACGGGCGACCGCGCTTACGTGGTGGTTCCAGCTGAGTACAGCTTCAAGCAAAAAGGAAACGCCATCAAGGAGAGCGGCTCGACGTTGACGGTTGCGCTGAAAAAAGGCGCGAACGGGTGGCGCATGACCGCCTGGACATGGACAAAGAACGAAGTGAAGTAAGAAGTAAAAAGAAATAAGGGAGAAGTGGGAACGAAGAATAAAAAATGAAGGGACACATTCCCGGCCACAGAGTTGAGGGAGGTCTGTGGAGGCACACGAGGGTAATGGGGGCGATCTGCCCTCCAACAAATCTCCGTCTCGTCTGTGGCTGGGTTTGGCGGGCTCGGCTCAATTGCCGCCGTGGCCGCGGATTGGAAGACCGACCCTGCGCCGGCCCCTCGTTTCCTGCACGCCCGGGAGTTTTTTCGGACACTCACGGCGCGCGGCAGAAGCGAGTCTACAAACTGAGCAGGGCCGCGCAGGCCAGCAACCAGAGGGCAAATCCCATCACGTTCAATGCCAGCCGGATGCCGGTGTTGTCGATGATCCAGTTATACTTCGCGTCCATGACATCCTCCGCTTCTATTCCCTTGGACGGCGCTGCGTCGTTTTGGTTAGCGCCCCGCGCCATCCCCGCTTCACACTGATTACTACGCAATACAGATTCGGGAGGTTCCGCTTTTAATCGTGAAAAGATGTAAAAAGAATATTGTCTCTGGCGCGAACTGAGGCTACCGGCCGGGAGCGGTAACTTCGGTCTTGCGGGCGTAGTGCGATTCCACGTAGTTATCGAGGATGCGGATGAATTCCTGGGCGATGTGGTCGCCGCGCAGCGTCTGCGTCAGCTTACCGTCAACGAACACCGGCGCCACCGGTTCCTCGAAGGTTCCAGGCAGGGAGATGCCGATGTTGGCGTGCTTGGATTCGCCGGGACCATTCACGACACAACCCATCACTGCCAGCGTCATCTCTTCGACGCCGTGGTACTGCTGCTTCCATTCCGGCATCTGCCGGCGGACATAAGACTGAATATCGTCGGCCAACTCCTGGAAGAAAGTGCTCGTCGTCCGGCCGCAACCCGGGCAAGCCGTAACTTGCGGCAGGAAGCTGCGGATGCCGAGCGACTGCAGGATCTGCTGGGCAACGATTACTTCCTCGGTACGATCGCCGTTGGGCGCGGGAGTGAGCGAGACGCGGATGGTATCGCCGATTCCTTCCTGTAGGAGCACGCCAATGCCGGCGGTGGAGGCGACCACGCCCTTGGTTCCCATGCCGGCTTCGGTAAGCCCAAGGTGCAACGGGTAGCGGCAACGCGCGGCCAGGGCGCGGTAGACATCAATCAGGTCCTGCACGCCGCTGACCTTGGCGCTGAGAATGATCTGGTCGGCACGAAGGCCGTATTTTTCGGCCAGCGCGGCCGAGTTCAGCGCGCTGACGATCATGGCTTCCATGGTGACGTCGCGGGCTGACTTGGGCTCGGCGAGGCGGGAGTTCTCGTCCATCATGCGCGTCAGCAGCGCCTGGTCCAATGAGCCCCAATTCACGCCGATGCGCACCGGCTTCTGGTTGGCGACCGCGACCTCGATCATGGTGCGGAAGTTGTCATCGTCCTTGCGGCCGACGCTGACGTTGCCGGGATTGATGCGGTACTTCGCCAGCGCGCGGGCGCAGGCCGGATATTTCTTCAACAGCAGGTGGCCGTTGTAGTGGAAGTCGCCGACGATGGGGACGCCGATGCCGCGGCGCTCGAGCAGATCAAGAATGCGGGGCACGGCCTCAGCGGCCGCGTCGTTGTTCACCGTGACGCGCACCAGTTCCGAGCCCGCGCGGGCAAGCGCTTCCACCTGTTGCGCGGTGGCGAGCGCGTCGGCGGTGTCGGTATTGGTCATGGACTGGACCACGACCGGGGCGTCGGAGCCGACGCGAACCCCGCCAATGTTAGCGGTCACAGTCTGTCTGCGGTGGATTTCTGCCATGTGGGTTTCAGTTTAACAAAAGACACGCAGCAGTTTCGTGCGGTCAGCCGTCAGCCGCCGGCGATCGTTAGGTTAGCTACCCCCTCCCTGGGGGTGGTGTGTGGAATCAATGAGATAAGTGCAGGTAACCTGGGGAAATTGCAGGTTACCTGG
>DASSIZ010000118.1 GCA_035691485.1 Terriglobales bacterium | reverse complement strand
AAGGCGATCGTGGTGCCTCACAAGCTGGTCAACATCGTTGTGAAGTAGTTGCGGCCTGACTCCTGAGGCTTTGAAAGGGCACGGCTTAGCCCTGCCGGTTCCGCCGAGTTAATTTCCAGCTACAATAGCGAACCACGAGGTGTCTTGTGCGCAAGCTGATTGCTGTCGCCGTTATTTTGTCGTTCTCCATTCCCCTCCTCGCGCAACACAAAGAACAGGAACGCCTGCAGGAAGCGGGCACGGTGATGAAGGAAATTCTCAACATCCCCGAGGGGGTCCCGCAGAACATACTGAACAAGGCGGAATGCGTCATCGTCTTCCCCTCAGTGCTGAAGTTCGCGATCGGGGTTGGCGGCAGCTATGGACGCGGCGCGATTACCTGCCGTACGGGCAAGAACCACACCGGCCCGTGGAGCGCGCCTGCGATGATGGCCCTGGAAGGCGGAAACATCGGGATTCAGCTCGGCGGTCAGGCCACCGATTTCGTGCTCCTCGTGATGAATGACCGCGGCGCCGACTCCGTGCTCTCCAGCAAAGTGAAACTGGGCGCCGACGCCGCCGCTGCCGCCGGACCGAAGGGCCGCGACGCCGCTGCCGCAACCGACATCATCATGCGCGCCGAAATCCTCAGCTACTCGCGCTCCCGTGGCCTGTTCGCGGGCGTGTCGCTGGAGGGCTCAACGCTGCGCTCCGACGGCGGCGCTAACCGAAATCTCTACGGCAAGAAGCTGGATGCGAGCGACATCGTTCAGGGCGGCAAAGTCAGTACTCCGCCGGCGGGTAGAGAGCTGATCAGCGTGCTCAGCCAGAAGTCGCCGAGACGCCAAAATTAAGAGCGGACGTCGATTGTCGATGGACGATGGCAAAACCGAATCTCAGCGGCCATCGACCAACGACTATCGACGTTCTGTGGTTAAATTCTCTCGTGCACATCCGCGCCGGATTTCGCGCCATTTTTGTCAGGCCCGCAATGGCGCTGGCGGAAATCGCCTGGCGCTGGGCTTTCGGCGCCGCGGCATGGGCGCTCGTCATTTTCGCCATTCACCGCGTTTTCTCGCGGGTTGATGTTACGCAGCTCGAGCTCCTGATCGCTCGCCACAGCGATCTGTTCCTCATTGCCGATGCCTGCGCCCGCATCGTCGTCCAGGTACTGCCGCAATTAGCGCGAGAGGGCCTCGTGCTCGTCCCCGCCATTGCCGGGTTGTGGATCGCCGCGGGGACCGTCGGGCGGGGGATCACTCTGAACGCTTTGTTCTCAGCTGGTAATCCGGAAGAATCGGCGGTCTTCGCCGGAGTTGAGCCCAACCAACCAGCAACCGGCGCTACCGGCAGGCGCACCGTGCGCTATGGGCCGCTGTTGCTTCTGCATTTAGTCCGCGCCCTCTTCACCATCGCCGCCTTGATTGCCGGTTGCGGAGCCGTATTGCTCGCCGGAGTCGCCTTGGCTGCGCAGAATCCAGCCGCTGCCGCCGGAGTTAGCCTCTTGCTGGTAAGCGTCGTGATGTTGTTTTGGGCGATGGTGAATTGGTTTCTCGCGCTCGCCCCGGTCTGGATCGTGCGCGACGGCCGCCCGGCATTCGCAGCCATTTCCGATTCGTTGCAGCTGTACCGGCGCGACCCGGGCGTGTACGTCGGCATTGCGACCTCGTTCGGCCTGATACGCGCTCTCGCCCTGGTTGCAGCAATCGTGGCGGCGCTGATCGCTTCGCAAGCCTCTCCCGCCGCGGCCGTAGCGATGAATGTTGTCATCGCTCTGGTTTACTTTGCTGTCGCCGATTTTCTCTACATCGCTCGCCTGGCCGCTTTCGTCAGTTTGAACCAAAGCGCGCTCTCCGCGATCAGCATGCCATCACCTGTGCCCGAGTCATTTCTCTCCGCCTCGCTTCCGCCCGCCGGTCACAACGGTTGAGTGCTGACGGCTGAGTGCCGGCTGCTATAACCTGATAGCGAACTTCTTTACACCTCGGCTGGATTCTGAGACATTACAAAGTGCAACACCAATCCATCGTCATCCTCGACTTCGGTTCGCAGTACACGCAGCTCATCGCGCGCCGCATCCGCGAACACAATGTTTTCTCGGTCGTGCTCCCCTGCACCGCGCCCCTGGACGAAATCAAAACTTACGGCCCGGTGGGAATCATTCTGTCCGGCGGCCCGTGCTCGGTCTATGACCACGACGCTCCGCCCGCCGACAAGCGCGTCCTCGATCTCGGTGTGCCGGCGCTCGGAATCTGTTACGGGCTGCATTACATGGCGCATACGCTCGGCGGCAAGGTGGTTCCCGGCAATAAACGCGAGTACGGCCACGCCGAGGTGAAGATCGAAAGCGAATCGCCCCTGTTCAAAAACATCCCGCACAAGATCAAAGTCTGGATGTCGCACGGGGACATGGCGCGCGAGCTGCCCGCCGGCTTCCAGCAGGTCGCGCGCAGTTCGACCGCGCTGGCCGCGATGGAGGACCCCGCGCGCCGCTACTACGCGGTGCAGTTTCATCCCGAGGTACACCACACACCTCAAGGCGCCAACATCCTGAAGAATTTTGTTCTCGATATTTGCGGCGCAACCCCGAACTGGACTCCGCAACGCTTCATTGACGAAACGGTCGCCAACATCCGGGAAGCAGTTGGCCCCAGGGCGCACGCCATTTGCGCCCTTTCCGGCGGGGTGGATTCCTCGGTGGCGGCCACGCTGGTAGCGCGCGCCATCGGCGACCGCTTGACCTGCGTCTTCGTCAACAACGGCGTGTTGCGCATGAATGAATTTGAGAAAGTCCAGAATAACCTGCGGCAGCTGGGGCTCCAAGTGGTGGCGGTGGATGCTTCGCGGCGTTTTCTGGCCAAGCTTGCAGGGGTCACTGATCCGGAGAAGAAGCGCCGCATCATCGGCAATGAGTTCATCGTCGTGTTTGAAGAAGAGGCCTCCAAGATTGTTGTTCGCGACCGGCGCTCCACCGAGGGCAAGGAGCCGGAGTTCCTGGTGCAGGGCACGCTTTATCCCGATGTGATTGAATCGCGTTCCGTGCGCGGGCCGTCGCAAACCATCAAGTCACACCACAATGTCGGAGGGCTGCCGGAAAAAATGCGGCTGAAGCTGATTGAGCCGCTCAAAGATCTGTTCAAGGACGAAGTCCGCCGCATCGGCCGCGATCTCGGGATGCCGGAAGATATTCTTCAGCGCCAGCCGTTTCCCGGACCGGGTTTGGCGGTGCGCATCCTGGGCGAGGTCACGCCCGAGCGCATTGCTATCCTGCAGCAGGCGGACGACATCGTGGTCAGCGAAATCAAGGCCGCCGGACTGTACACCAAGATCTGGCAATCGTTCGCGGTGCTGCTGCCGGTCATGTCGGTCGGCGTGATGGGTGACCAGCGAACCTACGCTTACACCTGCGCCATTCGCGCCGTGCACTCGGAAGACGGCATGACCGCCGACGTCGTCGAACTTCGGTGGAAGGTGATCAAGCGCATCTCCACCCGCCTGGTCAACGAGGTGAAGGGAATCAATCGCGTGGTGTACGACATCACCAGCAAACCGCCGGGCACCATCGAGTGGGAATAGCAGAGCAAAATAGAAGGCACCGGCGCTTCGCCGAGGCAGTTGTCTGATCGTCCGTAGTGCACGGGCGACCTCGCCCGCGACTACTTGCCTTTCGCCGCCGGTTCGCGATCGACCATAACCAGGAAATCCACCGCCTCAGCTTCCGCGCCGAGCTGCCGCAGCAAGGTTGTTACCTGCCCGCGGTGATACGTCCCGTGATTTACCAGGTGGAACATGGCCTGCCACAGCGGGTATGTCCACCGCTCGCCGGCCATGTTGGTGTAGGTCAGCGGCTTCAGCAACGCCGGCTCCGAGACCGATCCGAGGAACGCGCGCACATCCTGCTCCACCCCGCGCCAGTACTTCTCAACTGCACCCAGGTTGGAAAACTGCTCTCCCTTGGGAAAGATGCGCGGCGAGCGGCCGTTCCAACGCTCGCACCAGATCCACTCGGCGCCGGCAACGTGCGTCAGCGTGTCGCGTATCGACGCAAAACTTCCGCCCAGCTTGCGCGTGAATTGCTCTTCGCTCAACTTGCGGCAGGCGTCGAGTTGGCGGTCGCGTGCCCAGTAGTTGTAATCGTAGAGTTGCCGCAGCACCGGCGGAGCGATCATGTTTATCCGGCGGCGCGCTCTGTTCGCTGCGACACCAGCCAGTCCAGTGCCTCCTCGCGCGTTTTGAACATGGGGAATTCGCGCGCCGAGAAAGACACCAGGTTGCGGTAGTAGACATCGGGCATGTCTTCGCCGACGATGGCGGAACGCTTCACATAGGAGCGGTCGTAGGTCGCTGCCACCTTCATGTGATCGGCGGCTTTCTTGTCAAACTCCGCGCCGGTGAAGTCGCAAAGCGTCAGCACCGAATGCGGCGGCTGCGACATCACCACCTGCTGGGCCTGGTCGAAAATTTGGTTGAGTTCTTGCGGTCCGCAGTTGCTGCAGTCGACCAACAGCACCTGCACACCATCGTGCTCGATAAACTGGACACGCTCCATCGCACACCCCCGATGGCAAGTCTGATTTGGGGTAACCCGATCGCGTGACAGCGCCCCACGCGCCTGTCGTGCTGGCGACTCAGGTGTATACACCCATGCGCGAGGTTAGGCAAGTCACAGCTCGCAAGGTGCAGGAGTGAACTGAATAGCCATGGTTTTGCGAAGGGCACGGCTTCAGCCGTGCCGCCCATCGCCGCCAGGAAATGCGGGCTTTAGCCCTTGAGGCTCCAAAGACAAAAGGCGCGGCATCTTGCCCGCGCCCTTACTCCTGGTCCCTAGCCACTAATCACTACCCATCACTGCTCTTACGCTTTTGCCAATTCCGCCTGCACTCCGTAAAGGTCGAACCACGACGTCGCCGCCTTCAGTCTCTCGTTGACGTTGCTGATGTTTTTAACGCCCTCACTCTGCAGCCATTTGCGGAAGGCCTCCGCGCCCTGCTTGGCATATACCGGAATGCCTTCTTTCCAGGTGGCGCGCCCGCATAGCACGCCGTTGAACTTCACGCCCGCTTCTGCCGCCAGTTCCAGCGCCTCCGTGAACTCGGCATTGCTGACGCCTGCGGAAAGATAGATGAACGGCTTGGTGGCCGCGTGGGCTGCCTCGCGGAAAAGATTCATCGCTTCCTGCTTGGAATACGCCTTCTGGCCGGCGTTGGCGCGCGCCCCTTCCACGAACTTCATGTTGACCGGCACTTCCACCTTCATCACGTCGACGCCATAACGATCCTTGGTGAACTCCGCCATGGAAGCGCGCACCGCCTCGGGCTTCTTCTTGGCGAACTCGAAGCCTTTCTCGTCGGCGCCTTCCTCGTAGACCACGAACTCGAGGAAAAACGGAATGTCGTTGGCGCGGCACTCGTCGCCGATGCGTTCCACCCAGGCGTGCTTCTGGTCATTGATCGCCTTGGGATCAAACGGGGTGTAGTACAGCAGGATCTTGCAGCAGTCGGCGCCGCTCTCCTTCAGCCGGCGCACCGACCAGTGATCCAACAGGTCGGGAAGGCGGCCCGGGCCGGTCTTGTCATACCCGGTTTTCTCGTACGCCAGCAGCAGGCCCGCATTGCGGCTGCGGCGCTTGGATGCCGGCAGGCCCCACTCCGGATCCAGCAGGATGGCGCTGGCGTGCGGGGTCAGGACCTCGGTGACCAGCGATTTGAACTCTTCCATGTCGCGGTCGCTGATGTCGCCGCCTTTTTCCTTGGCCAGGGACTTCTGTAGCGACCCACGCTGGTCCATGGCCGCCGCCGCGATCACTCCGCGCTCGGTCGAAACCGCTCTCAGTCCCGACAGTTTTCCTGGAGTCAACTTCACGCCACACCTCCTGTCATGCACAAACCACAAGATAACGAGCGAACCATTCTATACGAACACGAGGACGCGGGTGGCCCACATTTGCCCGGGTTCGGCAAATGTCTCATTGCCTCAACAGGAGATTGCTCAGCACCGCCTGCTGCTTGGCGATCAGCGATTCCACGCCCCGCTTCGCCAACTCGACCATGCGCTTCAACTGCGCGTCGTCGAACGGGCGCTGCTCGGCGGTGGCCTGCACCTCAACCATTTTCTTGGCGCCGGTCATGACGAAGTTCATGTCCACCTCGGCGCGGGAATCTTCCTCGTAGGCCAGGTCGAGCATGATTTCTCCATCCACGATGCCGACGCTGGTGGCGGCCACGAAATCGCGGATGGGAGCATGCGTCATGGTGCCTGCCTCCACAAGCTTCTGCATGGCAAGCCCGAATGCTACGAACGCGCCGGTAATGGAGGCGGTTCGTGTTCCCCCGTCCGCCTGGATGACGTCGCAATCCACCCAGATGGTGCGCTCTCCCAGGCGGGCAAGATCCACCACCGCCCGCAGCGACCTGCCGATCAGCCGCTGGATTTCATGCGTGCGGCCGCCGATGCGTCCGCGCGCCGACTCGCGCGCCGTGCGCGTCAAGGTTGAACGCGGCAGCATGCCGTACTCTCCGGTGACCCAGCCTTTGCCCCTGTTGCGCATCCACGAAGGCACCGCCTCCTCCACCGAAGCGGTGCAGATCACGCGCGTGTTACCCACTTCGATCAGCGCCGAGCCTTCGGCGGTCGAAATGAAGTCGGGCACGATGCGCACCGGCCGCATCTGCTCCGGCGTGCGGTTGTCGCTGCGGTAAACCATGGGGCTGGAATTGTAAATCAGCGGTGGGGTAGGAGTCTTTCAGTCGGTGACTCTGTCCGATGGCCAACCAGCGAACGACTGACAGACTGAGAGACTGACAGAACTGAGAGACTGAAACACCACAAAAAAAAACGAAGCGCGCCCGCAGGCGCGCTCAATTCTCCAAATCCGCAATTACTTCGCCGCTCTCTCCTGCCCGGGATAGTACCCGCTGCGGGTGCGCACCATGAGGTGCTTGTATCCGGGTGCGCGGGCATCGACCTTAATCGTCCGATAGCCGCCCTGCGCCTGCGGCCGCGTCGGCTTGTAGGTGATGGTGTACTGGTTGCGGATGTCGTGGGCCACGGTTTGCGTGATCGAATCCACTTCGCTGAGGTCCTTGGGAAAGAACGATACGCCCCCCGTCTGCTCTGACATTTCCGACAGCGCACGGCGTGCGCGGCGCTGTTTTTCTTCACCCAGCAAGCCGACGGTGTAAACCGTCGGGCCATTTTCCGCCTGCAAGCGCCGGATGGCCTGCTCCAGCGACTCGCGGCTGGCGTTGTCCTCGCCGTCGGTTACCACCAGCAGCACTTTCTTTTCCAGGCGTGCATTCTTCTTCAGGTGCTCCGCCGACGCAACCACGGCGTCGTAAAGCGCCGTCCCGCCGCGCGACTCAATCCGGTCCAGTGCTTCTTTCAGTTGCGGTATCTGGTTGGTGAAATCCTGGTCGAGATAGTATTCGTCGTTAAAATTGACGATGAAGACCTCGTCCTGCGGATTGCTGGAGCGCACGAAATTCACTGCCGCCCGGTTCACCGCCGGACGCTTGTCGCGCATCGAGCCGGAGTTGTCGATCACGATCCCTACCGCCACCGGAATATCTTCGCGCCGGAACGAACGGATCTGCTGCGGCACCCCGTCTTCGAACACTTGAAAATCGTTCCGGGTGAGCCCGGTCACCAGGCGGTGCTTATCGTCGATCACGGTGGCGTGGAGGGCCACTTCCTCCACCTTGGCAGTGAATACGTAAGTGCCATTCTCCTGCCGGGACGGCTCCTGACCAGCCTGGCGGCCGGAGGGCACCTGGACCGTGTTTCCCGGCTGGTTGGGCGCGTCGCCCGGCATCGGCTCGGGGATTCCCGGTTGCTGTCCGGAGGACTGCGGTGGCTGCGCCGGCGCCTGATTCGGATACGAAGACGTTTGCGCCCCCAGAAACGCGCTCAGCGCGACCAGGGACACGAGCACAAGCAGGAACTTATTCCGTAGGAGCATAGTAACCCGTTTTCGCATATACATGCAGAGGGGGCAAGCCCTTCGGCGGATTCAGCTTTACTTTCACTTTTCGCCATTTGCCATCGTGCACTGGATTCTTTGGACGGTATCCGAGCACGTATTGGTTGCGTAGCTCCACACCGATCTTTGTCGCCACATCCGCCAGTTCATTCGGATTATCGATGGTAAATGTCCGCCCGCCAGTAACATCGGTCAGGCCAGCCAGCATGGTCGGCCCCATCCGCTCCTCTTCGGTGCGCGGCGTCGAGTCAAAGATGCCGATGGCGTACATCTGCACGTCCGCTTCCTTGACCAGGCTCTTGATCTCGCTCTCCGTGTAGCGACTGTGATTGTCGCCCCCGTCGGAGATCACCAGCAGCGCCTTCTTCTGCTGGTGTGCGTGGCGCATTTTGTTCAGCCCCATGTAGATCGCGTCCAGCAGCGCAGTGCGGCCCCTGGGGTTCACGGTGACTAACTTGCCCTGGATATCTTCCACCGACGAAGTGAAGTCGCTCACCAGTTCCGGCCGTTCGGAGAAGGCAACCATGAAAAATTCGTCTTCCGGATTGGCGGTGCGAAAGAACTCGACCACCGCCTCCCGGGACTTCTCAATCTTGTTGCTCATGCTGCCGCTGGTGTCGAAAATCACGCCCAGCGACAAGGGCGCGTCTTCGCTGGAAAAGTGGCGAATTTCCTGCTTCTGGCCATTCTCGAACAGCTCAAAATTATCGCGTTCCAAGCCCGTGACCAGACGGTTCAGGGTGTCGGTGATGGTGGCCGGAATCAGCACCAGGTCCACGTCCACCCGCATCGGCTTGGTGTGCGTCTTCAGACCTGAATCGGAAATTTTTCCGCTGGCCGGCTTCGTCGCGTCGGCTGGACGTGAGCGAGGCTCAACGTGCACTTGATCCTGGATCTGCGCCGGCAGAGCAATCGTAAAGATCAGCGCCGCGGCCCATATCAGCAGCCGCAAGCATCGGTAAGAATCCGACCAGTCCGCGAATGGTGACCGTATCCGGAGCACAGTCTTGAACAATCTTGTGAGGGTGTGTCGCTAACCTGCCAAACCCGCAATGATCGCGGGGTTACCTCGCCTCGTTAGATTGGATGCTACCACAGCTTGGGAAGCATGAGAATTTGCCGCACTGGAGTGCTGGGACGAATGTGCAAGTTCTTTTTCCGGGCCGCCCATAGCCGCCAAGAAATGCGGGCTTTAGCCCCTCAGGTTACCCATGCGTGGCTGTTAGACTGGTTTGTGAGATAACTTCTAGAATCCCCCCATGGAGATCGCACCGTTTCGCGCCTACCGCTATGACCCGACGAGAGTTTCCATTGGCGATGTCGTAACCCAACCCTACGACAAGATTTCCCCGCAGATGCAGGCGCGCTATTACCAGGCCAGTCCGTTCAACCTGGTGCGAATCATCCTGGGCGACCCCAAGCTCGAAAAACCCGACGTATACCAGGCTGCGGCCGAGCATTTTCGCGAGTGGCGCGATCAAGGCGTACTGCGCGCCGATCCCGAGCCCTCCCTCTACACCTACTGCCAGCGATTTACGCCGGCCGGTGCGACCAAGGAGATGGAGCGCCGCGCCTTCATCGCCCTGGGCCGCATTTATGAATACTCCGACGCCGTCGTTTTCCGTCACGAGCTTACCCATGCCAAGCCCAAGCAGGACCGGTTGGATCTGTTGCGGGCCACGCGCGCTCAATTCGAGCAGCTCTTCATGCTGTACAGCGATCCTCGCGGCAGAATTGATGGCTTGCTGCTGAAGACGGCCTCCACTCCCGAAATCCGGGTACGCGACGAATACGGCGTGGAGCACCGCCTGTCGCGTTGCGGCGAGCGCGACGTCGTCCGGCAAGTGGTCGGCCTGATGGCCGATAAAAAGATCATCATTGCCGACGGCCACCATCGCTACGAAACCGCCCAGGACTACCACGACGAGCGTTGCGCAACTTCCGGCGGAAAAACCGATGCAGCATCGGCTTTCGCCATCATGACCTTCGTCAACATGGACGCGCCCGGCCTGCTCATCCTGCCCACGCACCGCGTCATCAGCGGCGTGCCCGGGTTTGACAAAGACCTGTTCCTGCGCAGCGCGTTTCCCTACTTCACGGTCGAGCAGTCCGCGGCTGCCGATCCGGTGCGCCTGTTCCCGCTGCTTGATCACGCCGGCCAGCAGGGAACCGCCTTCGTTGCCGTGATCGGGCACGAGGCGTTTCTCCTGCGCGCCCGGCCTGGCGCCGCAGACTCGGTGCTGGCGGGAGTACCGGCGCGCCAGCGCGAGCTTGACCTCGTTCACCTGCACAAGATCCTGCTCGAGCACGTGCTCGGTTTATCCGAAGAGTCCATTCGACTTCAGCAGAACATCCGCTACGTGCGCGAGGCCGGCGAGGCCATCCAGCAGGCGCAGGGTGGGGCGAATGTCGCGTTCCTCGTAAACCCGGTGCGCGTCGACCAGGTGCGGGACATCGCTTTTGCCGGCGAGGTGCTGCCGCAAAAATCCACCGACTTCTATCCCAAACTCCTCAGCGGCCTGGCAATTTATGCGATGGAGTGAAAGGTACCTGAGTACCGAGTCGCATTCGCGCAGAGGCATTCCAATCCCCGAGCTCACCCCTGTCATCCTGAGCGAAGTCAACCCCAGCCCGAGCGAAGCGAGGCCGGCACAATTCCAGCCCACGGCGTGAGCCGTGGGTAGGCGCCCAAGCAAATATCCCGAGCCCCTTCAGCGCCGATACGCCGTCCGCGAGGGCGTCAGCCCGAGTCGAAGATCTAGGGTTTGTTGAAGTCATCCCGCATCTTGAGTAATGACAAACAATAAAAAGTTGTCATCCTGAGCGAGGGCGCACGCCCGAGTCGAAGGACCCCTACTCCGCCCGCACCGCCAACCGCTAACAGGCATTCCAATCCCTGAACCCAACCCCTCTGGGCAAAGCCCAGGATCTATGCTTTTGTTGACACACTTCCGCACATCGAAGTGACGCACAACCCCAGCCCGAGCGAAGCGAGGCCGGCACAATTCCAGCCCACGGCGTGAGCCGTGGGTAGGCGCCCAAACAAATTTCCCGAGAGCCGACACGCCGTTTTGCGAGGGCGTCAGCCCGAGTCGCACGTGAGGACTCCGTTAAAATTCTGTAGCCCCTCCGCCCTCTTAACGAGCGATAAACTGCGTTAAGATTTCCCCACACCGTGAAACCCTGCCGTAATCTCGTCGCGATCGTTCTTGTCGTAGCCTCCCTGACCGCGACCGCCGCTGACGACAAGCGTCTCAGTGTCTACACGCCGCAAACATATTTCTGGGTCACGCTTTCCGAGCGTGAGGGACGCGATTACGTTGCTCTGCTCGACGTGCTGGGCCCGCTCGGTTCCACCTCCGCCCGCCGCGATGGCGACAAATGGAAAGTCGAGTTCAATCGCACCCAGTCGGAATTCAAGATCGAAAAAAACAAGGCCAAGGTCAACCGCAAGAACATTGACCTTACCGGCCCCTTCATCCTGGAAAACGGGCGCGGGCTGGTACCGCTGCATTCTCTCGGCCGGATTTTGTCGCGGCTCCTGCCCACCGCGGTTGACGTGCGCGAGCCGGGGCGGCGTGTCTTCATCGGCGGCGCGGCAACCGGGTTCACCGCCGAATTGGAGCCTGCCTCCGGCAAGCTGGTCCTGCATTTTTCCGCGCCCGTGAACCCTGCCATCACGAGCGACGCAAGCAAAGTCCACATCACTTTCACGCGGGATCCCGTGGTCGGGTCCAATGTCACCCATACCTTTGACGACAAGACCATCCACTCCACGACCTTTTCCGAGCACGATAGCGTCGCCGAATTCGCCATCCAGGGCGGGGTTCCATTGCTGGCGACTGTCAGCGATCAGAATAGGACCATCACCATTGCGCCGATGCCGGTGCGCGCACAGGCTGCGCCTCCGCCTCCACCGCCGGCTCCGGAGCCGCGAGCTCCCGCCACCGCAACGCCTCAGACCGCCGCCGGTCCGCAAGTTGCTCCGGCTGCGCATCCTCGCGCTACCGTGATCATCGATCCCGGCCACGGCGGCGACGACCGTGGCGCCGCCCTCTCGGAAACGCTGGCTGAAAAGGATGTCACGCTTGCATTTGCGCGGAGGTTGCGCGCCGCGCTCGAGCAGAAAGGCATACCGTCCACCCTGTTGCGCGACAGCGATATCTCGCTGACCTCCGACCAGCGCGCGTCGCTGGCCAACGCGGCGCGGCCTCTGGTGTTCCTCACGCTGCATGCCGGAAGCGTCGGTACCGGCGTCCGTGTTTACACGGCACAACTCGGCGAGAGCGTGCCGCGGCCGGGCAGCTTTCTCCCGTGGGACACGGCGCAGGGCGCGTTTCTGGAGGGAAGCCGCGCGCTGGCGGGCAGCGTGGTCGCCGAGATTGCCAAGCGCACGATTCCTGTTGGCAGCGCGCCCGTCTTGTTGCGTCCGTTGAACAACGTTTCCGCGACAGCCATTGCCCTCGAGTTGATGCCGCCGGCCTCGGACGTGGGTAGCCTGATGAGCGTCAACTACCAGCAATCGGTCTGTGCCGCCATTGCCGACGGAATTGCAGCGGCGTCGAAGACGGCGGCATCGCACTCCGCACCTCCAGGAGGCGAGCAATGACGCGGCGCGTGAAAATCCTGCTCGTGGTGCTGGCGGTCGGAGTCGCCGCCATGGGTTATTACGCTTTGCGCTTGAAGCGCCAGGCGGAGCGGCTGCCGGTGCGCGCGCTGGATACGCGTCCCATCACGGCCCCGATTTCCGGCCCCGCGGAGCGCGTCACGCTCTTCGTCGCCAGTGATCATGACGGCATGCTTCATCGCGAAAGCACGGCCATCGCTGTTCCCGCCGACGCCAACGAACGCGCTCGCCAGATCCTGCGTGCGCTCTTCTCGGTTTATTTGCAGAAAAATTCGCCGCACCCGCTGGGCAGCGGCGCCGACGTCAAATACGTCTTCCTGGTCCAGCCCAACATGGCCATCGTGGACACCAATGCCGCCTTCGCCGAATCGCATCGCTCCGGCATCCTCGTCGAGCAACTGACCGTCGCCTCCATGGCGCGCACGCTGGCGGCAAACTTTCCCGGCATGATCCGGGTGAAGATCCTGGTCGATGGAAAGGAGCGTGAGACGCTGGCCGGCCACGCCGACCTCGCCGATTTCTATGACACCGCTGCGGGCGAGCAGTTTCCGGTGGCGGAGTAGCTTTTGATGCCGATCGGAGATTTAAAAATGGAAATTTGAAATTTGAAGATTTGAAATTGACTCCAAGCACCGCGGTAAAACTTTCCATTCTCGAGTTTCCAATTTGAATTCCGTCGTCAGTCGTCATTCATCAATGCATTTGACTCGCCCCCGCGCCTCTCTTACTCTGTCCAGTGCCTCCCATGACGCTCCAACAAGCCGCCCGCCTGCGTGTCGCCGAGGACATCACGGAGCTGGTCGGCGAAACGCCGCTGCTGCACTTGCGCAAGGTTCCTCCCGCCGGCGCGGGCGAAGTATACGCCAAGCTGGAATACCTGAATCCCGGCGGCAGCATCAAGGACCGCGCTGCCGTCGGCATCATCAAGCGCGCGGAACAGGAAGGCCGGCTGCACGCCGGCGACACGATCCTGGAAGCGACCGCCGGCAATACCGGCATCGGGCTGGCGCTCATCGGAATCAACCGCGGATACCGGGTCATCGTCTGCATTCCCCAAAAATTCGCGAAGGAAAAAGTCGTGCTCATGCAGGCGCTCGGCGCGGAGGTGATCCGCACTCCGGATGACGAAGGCATGGCCGGCGCCATCCGCCGGGCACAGGAACTGGCGGCGAAAATTCCCGGCTCATTCCTGGCCGGACAATTTTCCAACCAGGCCAACCCCGACTACCACTACGAAACCACCGGGCGCGAAATCTGGCAGCAGATGCGGGAGAAAGTCGACGCCGTCGTACTGGGCGCTGGCACCGGCGGCACCTTCACCGGCGTGGCCAGATTCATAAAGGAGCGCAACCCGCGCGCGCTCGCGTACCTGGTCGAATCGCAGGGTTCCATCTACGGCGGCGGCCAGCCCGGAGATCACAAGGTGGAAGGCATCGGCTCCAGCTTCATCCCGGAAACGGCGCACATGAACCTGGCCGACGGCATTATCACGGCGAAAGATCCGGAAGCCTTTGAGATGACTCGCCGCCTGGCGCGCGAGGAAGGCGTGTTTGCCGGCTCCAGCGGCGGCGCGGCGGTGTGGGCGACCATCGAGGTCGCGAAAAAATTGGGCGCCGGCAAGCGCGTGGTCACGGTGATCCCCGATTCCGCCGAACGATATTTGTCCAAGAATATTTTTGAAGGACCGTAACCGCTCTAGAACAGTGTCACCCTGAGCGAGGGCGAAGGCCCGAGTCGAAGGGTCCCTGGGTTGGCTGGTGCTCACGCCAAGTTCAAGCCTTTCAAACTCAATCCGTCGCTCATATCTTTCAAGGACGCCTTATGGCCAACAAAATTTCCCGCGGCTTTTCCACCACCGCCATCCATGCCGGGCAGGAACCGGAGCCGCGCACCGGCGCTGTCTCCTTTCCCATTTTTGCGACCTCGACTTACGTCCAGGATGAGCTGGGCAAGCCGCGGCTCGGCTACGAGTACGCGCGCGTCACCAATCCCACGCGCGACCGCTTGCAGGAGAACCTCGCGGCGCTCGAGGGCGGCAGCGCGGCGCGCGTTTTTTCCAGCGGCATGGCTGCCATCAACGCCATCTGCACCATGATGAAGTCCGGCGACCACGTGGTCTGCTCCGACAATGTCTACGGCGGCGTACCGCGCCTGTTCAACCAGATCCTCGCCAACTTCGGGCTGGAATTTACCTACGTCGATACCTCCGACTTGCGCGCGGTCGAGCGCGCCATCCGGAAAAACACGCGTTACGTTTACGTCGAGACCCCGACCAACCCGCTCATGACGATCAGCGACCTGGCTGCCATCTCCGCCCTCGCGCATCGCCGCCGCGCCGAGGTCATCGTGGACAACACCTTCATGTCGCCATACTTTCAGCGCCCCATCGAACTGGGCGCCGACATGGTGGTCCACTCCACCACGAAATTCCTCAACGGGCACAGCGACGGGCTGGGCGGCGTTGTCGTCTGCACCACAGCGGAGCAGGCCGAGCAGCTCGCCTTCATTCAGAAATCGGCGGGAGCCATCCTGTCACCCTTCGAATGCTGGCTGGTATTGCGCGGCGTCAAGACGCTCGCCGTCCGCATGCGGCGCCACGACGAAAACGGCCGGCAGATCGCAGCGCACCTGGCGCAGCACCGCAAAGTCAGGGCTGTTTTTTATCCGGGGCTGCCAAATCACCCGCAGCACGATCTTGCAAGCCACCAGATGACCGGTTTCGGCTCCATGATCACGTTTGAAACTGGCTCTCTCGGCAATGCCAAGCGCCTGCTGAAAAAATCAGGTGGCACGCTTACGCTCGGTGAATCGCTGGGCGGCGTGGAGACCCTGATCTCGCATCCCGCCACCATGACGCACGCCGCGCTCGGGGCGAAGGGACGGCGCGCCATCGGCATTACCGACGGCATGGTCCGCATTTCTGTCGGAATCGAAGATGTGGACGACATCATCTCCGACCTGGAAACCGCGCTGCGCGCTATCTGAGCGGCTGCGCGCGCTCATCTCTGGGCGACACCTCGACCTCAGTGCGTCAAGATCAGTGAGTCAAAGAAAAGAGGAGCTGTTCACGCAGCTCCTCTCTACCTTTGGTTCGGTTGTTCACGAAAGTTCGGTTACTCCTTGGCGACAGCCTCGGAGAAATCCCGGCGCACGGCGTCGGTAAACTTTGCTGCCACCGCCGGCGTTTGCACTTGTCCCGACAGAATTTCCCGGAACCCCACCTGCCGCCCGTAGAGCGCAGCCGTGGTATCCATGTCCTGCGAGACCTTGGCGCCGTTGAGCGTCAGGCCGGCGAACAGTCCCTTGGTGCGGGAATAGCTAAGAATCTCCGACTTCATTGCCACGTCGGTGGCCGCTTCCGCATGGCGTCCCACCGGGCCGGCGGCGATGGAGGCATCCGCGCCCAACTTCACCTTGTCGCTGAGCAAATCGGCCAGCGCGTGGTCATTCATGAAAACCAGCACCACGTCGGCAGACTGCACGCCGATCTGCGCTCCCCAGCTTCCGCCGCTCAAGGCCACCGGAGCGGGCGCGCTCCAGCCGTTAGCGTTACGGCAGCTTGCCAGTCCTCGGCCATGCTGCCCGCCAAACACGAACCCACCCTTTACCATGTCAGGAATCACGGCGACACATTTCGCTTTCGACATGATTTCCGCGGGAATGCTGCTGTCCGGCGCGTTGACCAGCGCGTTCAGGTCGTTGGCCGCCATGTCGACGCGGTCAGAGACCTGCGCCGCCTGCGTGTCGGTGCCCTGCGGCGTAGCCGCTGTTGCCGGTTTGTGGCTGCACCCGGCTGCCAGCAGCAGAGAACACAAAATTACAAAACTTACGATTCCCAGTTTCTTCATCATTCGCTCCCTCTCTCGATACGCGCGCTACCCCATGAATGCAGGGCGCGCGCCTTAGCTGGTTGGAAGTAAGCAGTGGCCGCTGGTTTGCCTCAATCGCGCTCCAGCTCACGATTTAGGAGGGGAGACAGGAGGGTAGTTTTGAAACAACTCACAAGGCCAACGGCGCCAGGGTCAAGGCTAAGAGCCATCCTTGAAGTGTTGCAGGATTGCCTCTGCCTGGGGTTTGCTCACCACCGCCGAGAGGGCTGCCTGGTCCGCATCTTTTATCGCCTGCACGCTGCCGAAATGCTGCAGCAGGCGACGCGTGGTTCGCTCGCCGACGCCTGGAATCTCCAGTAATTCGGTTCTGCGGTCGCGCATCTCGCGCCGCTTGCGATGAAAGGTCACGGCGAAGCGGTGCGCTTCATCGCGGATCAACTGCACCAGGTGCAGCACCGGCGAATGGTGGTCGAGCACCACCGGCTCGTCTTCCTGGCCGTGGACATAAATGATCTCCTCGCGCTTGGCGATGGAGGCCAGGGGCTGGTTCGTGATCTGCAGCGACTCCAGCGCCTCGGCCGCCGCGTGCAGTTGCCCGATGCCGCCGTCGATCAATATCAGGCTTGGCATTTTGGCTTTTTCTTCCTGCACGCGCTTGTAGCGGCGCGTCACCACTTCGCGCATGGAAGCGAAGTCGTCCACACCCGCCACCGAACGGATAATGAACTTGCGGTAATCGCTCTTCTTCATCTTCCCGTCTTCCCACACCACCATCGACGCCACCGTTTCGGCGCCCTGGATGTGGGAGATGTCGAAGCACTCGATGCGCCGCGGCAACTCCGGCAGCATCATTACGTCCTGCAGCGACTCCTGGATCACCTTGGCGGCCGGTTTCATCACCCGGAAGCGCTGGTCGAAGGACTGCTTGGCGTTCTGCCCGGCCAGGTCAATCAAGGAGCGCTTTTCGCCGCGCAGCGGAACGTTGATGTGCACCTTGTGCCCGCAGTTCGCCGACAGCAGCTCTTCCAGGCTCTCGCGATCTTCAAAGTCCACCGGCACGAAGATTTCCCGCGGCACGTACTGTTGATCGATGTACACCTGCTTGAGAAGGGCAGAGAAGAATTCGCCCGGGTTGAAATTGCCGTGGTTTTCCGCGGTCGAGGGCGAGCGCGCTCCATCCCCGGGGAAGGGCAGGTCTTCCCAGAAAAATTCGCGCCGGTCGAGCACTTTGCCGCCGCGCATGTGAAACAGGTTGACGGCCAGCATCTGGTTCTCCCAGTGATAGCCGAAGACGTCGGCGTCACTGCCTTCCGCCGCCGCCATGCGCTGCTTGTCCTGCAACTGCTCGACGGTGGAAATCAGGTCGCGATACTTGGCCGCCAGTTCGTACTGCTGGTTTTCCGCCGCGGCTTCCATCCGCCGCAGCAGAGAACGCGAGAGTTCCGTCTGCCGTCCCTCCAGGAACAGTTTGACGTCGCGAACCGCTTCCTCGTAAGCGCCGGGCGTGGTCAGCCCTTGCACGCACGGCCCCAGGCAACGGCCGATGTAGTACTGCAAGCACGGGCGGGGATGGAAACGGCTGAGATCAACTTTGCAGCTCGGAACCAAGAAGTGGCGGTGGACCAGGTCCACGATCCGGTACGCCAAATTGGCGGGGAAATACGGGCCGTAATACTGGCTGCCGTCTTTCTTCAACCGGCGCGTGACAAATACCCGCGGAAAACGTTCCCCCAGCGTGAGCTTCACATACGGGTAACTCTTGTCGTCGCGCAGGAGAATATTGAAGCGCGGTTTCTTCTGCTTGATCAGGTTGTTCTCAAGCGCCAGCGCCTCGTGCTCGTTGTCGACAACGATGTAGTCGACGTCCACCGCTTCGCGCAGCAGGCTGCCGGTTTTCGCGTCCTCGGCCCGGCCCTCGACAAAGTAGCTGCGCACCCGGTTCCGCAGCTGCTTCGCCTTGCCGACATAGATGACCTCGCCTTCGGCGTTCTTATACAGGTAGACGCCGGCGCGGGTAGGCAAGGAACGGATTTTGGCCTGCAGATCCATCTACATATCAGATTAGCAGGAACATGATATGGGTGCGGCACGCCCCGAGCCCGCCGGGCGCATTCGTTTGGCGGACCAGTGAGCAGGCTTGGTGATGGCGCCGGCGGCGCACGCTTGGATGTCAAAGACCTGGTTGGGGTCGCGGGCGGGCTTGCCTTCGGCGATGCGGTCGAACTCTTCCACTGCCTGTTCGGCTTCGCTGGGAGGCAGCTTGAGGACTTCGAGGAGCTCCTGGAGGAAGGATTTTTCGCGCGCGATGTCATGGCGGTCGGCAATACCGGCCGTTTCCTCGCGCAGGTGCTTGAGGTTGGAGCTGGCAATCTGCAGCGCGTAGAGCATGAGGGCAGCGCGCTTGGTGTCGACCTCTTTTTCGGCGAGGAAACGAATGACCTGGAAGAGAGCGTATTGCAGGCTCATGGCGTCCTCGACCATGCGCAGGTTGAGGTCGGGCTTGCCGTGAGCGCCGGCATGAAAGACGCAGTAATCGGCGCCGCGGCGGGCGGGAGCGGCGCAGGGGTCTCCGTTC